>CAWVSO010000161.1:0-1525 GCA_963932585.1 uncultured euryarchaeote | reverse complement strand
AATTACAATTTATATCGAATGCTTGTTGTATTGTTGAATCAAGTGAAGGAACAAAAATTGTCACTGATCCATGGTTAGATGATGGTGTTTTCGATGGTTCGTGGTGCCACTTTCATAAACTAAAAACAACGTGGGATGACTTACAGTCTGTTGACGCTGTATATGTTAGTCATGTTCACCCAGATCATTTTGATGAAAGGTTTTTTCAATTCCCAAAAGATACCCCAATGATTGTTCTCGATCATGGAATGAATTTTCTTCATAAAAATTTGATTAAAATGGGTTATAAGAACCTTGTTAAGATTAAAAACTGGGAGACTGTATCATTTAAGGATTTAAAACTAACTCTATTTTCCCCATTTGCAGGAAATAATTACTTTGAAGAAAATACCAAGATAGGAAATTTAATTGATAGCGCAATTTTGTTCGAGGCAGACAATAAAAAAATATTCAACGCCAACGATAATACTCCTAATCCTGAGGCGTGCAAGGAGTTGAAAGAACGCTTTGGCGTTTTTGATATATCCATGATGAACTACAATGCAGCGGGCCCTTATCCAGCATGCTTCAATAATCTAAACGATGATGAGAAAGTTTCAGAGCATTTTAAAAATCTTGAAAGAAATGTTGACTACACATATGAAAACTTAAGAGTTTTAAATTCTAAATACTTTCTGCCATTTGCCGGCGCATATGTTTTGGGAGGAAAACTGTCATATAAAAACAAATATCTAGGAACTATGAGTTGGGATAAATGTATAGATATGCTGAATAAAAAAGATAGTATTCAGGGCACAGAATATATAGCGTTAAACGAAGGAACAACATTTAATTTAAGTTCTGGTAAACCAGATTATGAATATAAACCCATTGATGAGAACGAAATAGATGCTTATATCAAATCAACTCTTTCACAGTTGAGATATCCATATGAATTAGATGAAATGCCCAATAAATTGAAATTAGAGAATGACATTAGCACAGCAGTTTTAGCAATGAGTGAAAGACTAGAAAGAATTAAACTTGTTCCTGACATGAACGTATTTTTAGAGGTATATGAAAGAGAAATTCCAATTATTAAAGTTCTAGAAAGACAATCTAAGGGGATCTTAAAATGTAGGATGGACCCTAGATTGCTTAGGAGAATACTTGACCGTTCTTCGCACTGGAATATTGCAGAAATTGGTTGCCATATCGATTTTGACAGACAACCAAATTATTATTCTCCCGATATACACACTGCACTGCAGTTTTTTCATATGTAGTAAAGCAATTCATCAAACATTATATTCAAAAACAAATCTACTTCGACGATCCAACTCACTCAGTCACCGTGGAGCAACTTCGAACAGCACTCTAATAACTGCACATATTGACATAATTTATGTCAATAGATAAAGTGACTGTCTACTAGTTTTAAACAGTGTTTAAAAAAAAGAAAAAATCAATATGACAATGATAAAGAGAGATCCTTCGTTTGAACTGCAGAAACACCTATCTTCAAATTGGGCAAACGATGATGCAT
>CAWVSO010000160.1:0-1535 GCA_963932585.1 uncultured euryarchaeote | reverse complement strand
CTTTGCTCTTTTCGATACCATCTCTGCCCAAAAAAAGATAGAAACTATTATTAACCTATTGTTTGGGCCATCGTATTCAAATTAATATTCATTTGCATCCGCATATCTCATTCCACGAACTGCAATGGGAATAAACATAGTCTCATTTTAGGGCTTTTCAACATCCACTAACGCTCACCTGGTCCTTCTTCTGTGCATGTCTTGGAATTAGGCAAATGGCTTATTCATTCAAACGTCTAAATAAAATATCAACCAATTGTATTATATTTTTGCGAATTGTATGTACTCTCATGCCAACGTTCACTCGATCAACTCGTGTCAACTCCCCTATGAGTCGAGTTTGGAAGTTTCATTCCAAAATTAGTGGTCTCGAAATGCTCACTCCTTCTTGGTTCCATTTAAAAATTGAATCAATAACCGATGCTTCCGGCAAACCTTCAGCCGAGAACTTATCTAAGGGCACCACAATTGTCACATCCATTAACCCATTTAAAATTGGCTCTCCAATAATTTGGAATGTTAAAATAAGCGATATGGGCAATACTTCTTCGGGTTCATTTTTCCGCGATATTGTCACAGGAAAACCATTTGAAAAATGGGTCCATACTCATTCTTTTAAACCTGAGGCAAATCATACTATTATGACCGATAGCGTTGAGTATTTATTTGAAGGATTTCTCAGGCCATTTTCTATTTTATTCATTCCATTTTTCTGGATAATATTCACATTGCGCCACCACCAAGTTAAAAAATTAATGAGACCGGGGTGCCTGAATGGATAACTCAATTCCTTCTTCAGAAAACACATTTCTCACAAATCGTCAAATAGAGGTTTTGGCACTTCGAGGACGTGGACTGTCCCAAAAAGATATTGCATCACAATTCGGGACAACCATCCCGAACATCAGTTCTATTGAAACCAATGCTCGCCATAACATAGACAAAGCTAAAAAAACACTTCGCCTGTCAGAATTCATTCGGTGCGTTGTTATTTTTAGTTCACCCAAAGGATCTGATTTATGGGATATTACATCTCAGATCTATGCTGCAGCAGATAATAACGGCATAAAAATCTCTTACACTGAACCTGAATTAATAGCTTTTATCGACGGGGAAGTAAAAAAACACATCAAAAACCGAAAGACCATGGTGGATATAGATATTGGATTGGCGGCTGATGGTTCTTTAATTATGATCCCTCATCCTTCAAATTAACTAGTCTAAATCGACTAGATAATAACCAAGTTTAAATATACAAGACTAGAATAAAATGTCATGCTAGAAGATTCCTTCGGCAGAGCAGTAAATAGCGTTAGAATCTCTTTAACCGATCGGTGCAATTTTGATTGCATTTACTGCCATAACGAAGGTCTAGGTGATACCAGGGGGCCGATGGACCCTCAAACAGATGAAATTTCTGCAGAAAGCGTCATAACATTCCTTGAAGTTTGCGAAGAGTTCGGGATAAACTCTGTTAAATTCACAGGCGGTGAGCCAATGTTGAGGCAGGATCTTGAAGAAATAGTTCAAAACAC
>CAWVSO010000159.1:0-1584 GCA_963932585.1 uncultured euryarchaeote | reverse complement strand
GAGTATGCCATGTTGAGGGCGATTGCCAAACCTGCCCTTTTTGGTTCTTTTATTAGTTTCAGTTTAGGGAATTCTATAGAGTTGAAAAATGAAGAAATTATTTCACGAGTTGTGTCAGTGCTAGAATCCACCACAACAACCTCTATTTTATCCAAGGGGTAATCTAGGGAGCATAGATTATTGAGTTTTTTTTCGATTATACTAGATTCATTGAAAGTGGGAAGAACAATGCTCACAGTTGGAACATAGTGGTTTTGTTTTAATTGGATTGATTTTGGCAGGGTAAAAAGAAAAATTAATGTATAGACGGCGTATGGGATTAACGCTAATGTTGAAAGCAAAATGCTCAATGTTGCCCAAATATTCATGTTTACTGTAGGTTGATCTGTCATAAAATCTTTTCAGGTTACGAAAAACGGATGAACTGCCAATATCAAATGAAAAGTTTCCATGTTTTTAGAGTTACATGTGGTTGTTATAACCACCATTGATCATCAATATATGTGGGAAGGTTTTTCCAGATTGCAGAAAGAACTGTTGTAGATGGAGATTCAGCAATCTACTTGTGTATTGATACCCACACTGAATGAGGTAGAAACTATTGGAATGGTTATAGAAGGTTTCTATCAAAATGGGTTTGAAAAAATACTAGTTATAGATGGAGGTTCTACAGACGGGACCATTGAGATTGCGAAAAAGAAAGGCGCAAAAGTGGCCCTTCAAAAAACTGAAGGTAAAGGAAATGCTGTCCGGGAGGCATTCAAAATGATCGATTCTGAATTCATACTGATGATAGATGGAGATGGAACGTACCTTCCAGAGGACGGAGCTGCAATGGTAGCACCTTTGCAAATGGGACATGGCCATACAGTAGGATATAGATTTTCGGATATGGGACCTGGTGCTATGACAAAAATGAATCGAGTAGGCAATGGATTGATTAATGTATTGTTTTCAAAAGTTTATGGAGAAAAGCAAGGGGACGTTCTTAGTGGATACCATGGTTTTAGAAGTGATGTGATAGATCGACTTTTTCTAACATCGGGTGGGTTTGGAATAGAAATGGAAATTGCAATAAGATGCTTAAGCAACAGAGTTTCTACAGTTGTAGTTCCCATAAAATACAGGGCCAGAACTGGGACCTCTGCTGCCAAATTAAATCCCATTAGAGATGGTTTGGTAATAATTAAAACATTATATTCTTTGGCCCAAACCAGTAGACCCATGTTTTATTTTGGAATTTTTGGAATGATTAGTTTAATTATAGGAAGCTTGCTATCGATATATGTTGGAATTGAATGGTTGTTCAAGGGTGATGCCCACCAAATTGTTGCCATGATCAGTTTGTTTTTCCTGTTGTTTGGTTCTCAAATTATGATTCTGGGCATACTTTCTGAAATAGTTCTAGAACTACATCAAAAAAGAATCGAATGGGTTGAGAAAAAAATATAAAATTGATTATTATTTCAATAGTCGTTCGTTGTCTATGAAGATCCCAGAAGGTGCGAGTATCAGAAAACCTCTGAAATGGACTATTGACCCTCCTTGTTGTTTTATTTCAGGGGCCATATCATGAACTAGTTC
>CAWVSO010000158.1:0-1599 GCA_963932585.1 uncultured euryarchaeote | reverse complement strand
CCCAATCAAACTCTACCCCATGACCAGGATCGTCGGGTGCTGTTGCATAGCCATCCGTTACTGCAAATGGCCGTCGTACGTAATTCTCCAAACCAAATCCATGGACTTCAAGAAAAGATTTGTTCTGCACTGCGGCAAGCAGATGGACGGTAAGGTCATGTACACCATGTGATGTGACAGGTAAATTGTTGGCTTCCGCCAGGTGTGCCACTTTCATCCATATAGAAATCCCTCCACAGTTAGCCACATCGGGTTCCGGGAAGGAGACCCCAGCAGCATCTATCAAATGCTGGAACTCATATAGAGTGTGGTAATTTTCCCCCGCCGCAATGGGGATCCCACCTTCCCTTTGAATTCGTCCATATCCTGTAAAATCATCTGGAATGGTGGGTTCTTCAAGCCAAGTTAAGGCGAAGGGAGAAAGAGCTTTTGCCGCAGAAATAGCCTGATCAGGTCTCCATCCCATGTTAGCGTCCACCATAAGAGGGAAGTCATCGCCGAGCTCTTTTCGCATTGCTGCAACTCGAGAGACGTCTTCACTAATGTTAGAGCGGCCTACTTTCATCTTAATTGCTTGGAAGCCATTATCGAGATGGCGCCGAGTTTGCTCCAATAGCTGTTCTAGAGGAAAAAGAAGATCTATTCCTCCAGCATAAGCCCGCACCTTAGAGTCGTGACCCCCTAACAAATGCCACAGGGGAACACCAAGTTTCTTTGCCTTTAGATCCCAGAGGGCAATATCCACTGCGGATATAGCGAAGCTAAGGGATCCGCCACGCCCAGTATAGTGAAGACCCCACCACATTTTCTGCCAGAGATATTCGATGCGGTTTGCGTCCTCGCCATTAATAAGAGGGTTTAAGCCTTGAGATATTAAACTTTTTATGGCATCAGCTGCGCCTCTATCGCCGCAGTAAGTATACCCGAGTCCCTCGTCTCCATCTGCATCTCGAATTCGGACGGTTATGATATCGAATTCACTCATTTCTCCATGAGTGGCATCAGTTAGTATTACCGGCAGTGGAATTTGAAAGTGATCTGCAGAGATTGTTTTTATTTGTGGCATACTTTCCTAACTATCTTAATATAGTTCCACCTGAACTAGAGTAGCGCGCTTGTTTGACGTTTGATATGGGGTATCGCCGATACTGGAGTAAACTACACATGCAGCAATCCAAGCAAGAGGAGATCCTAGTAGAGTTGATGCGGCAACTCGACGAACGGAAAAATGTGGATGCCGGTGTGATTCTTCGCAACCCGGTTGCCGTCTATACATCACCAGAATTGGCTTCTCGCGAATGGGTGAGCTTTTTCGAGGAACATCCACAAATAATTGGTTTGAGTGGAGATTTGCCACAGCGCGGATCTTTTCTAACGTTGGACGAATTTGGGGTTCCTGTATTAGCGACGAGAGATGAAAAAGGGAAATTTCGGGCTTTTCTAAATGCTTGTAGACATCGAGGCGTTAGAGTTGAATCGGAACGACGGGGAGTTAAGACAAAATTTTCATGCCCCTTCCATAAGTGGACCTATAATCAGCAGGGAAAATTGGTGGCCATCCCGCAGGAACATCAATTTGGGAACGTTGATAAGTCTTGT
>CAWVSO010000157.1:0-1609 GCA_963932585.1 uncultured euryarchaeote | reverse complement strand
CCTCCACTACTACTCCTGTATCGATTAGATCTGAACCTTTCCTGGGACGAAAATCATAATTTTGAATTTCATTTTTAAAGGGATCAACGCCATATTTTGCTATTCTTTTTTCTTTAGACCACGCACGGTTTCTCAACCAGGGGTTTTCCAGTTCCTTTGGAGTGACTGCATGGAAAACTCTCGGTAAAACATATGGTGTAGTCCAATTTTTCCCCGGTTCGAGTCCTAGAGGTGAAAGCATTCTACCCCACCATATCCCACGAGAATAATAATGTGATGCATTGTCAATTGAATTTTTATCAGTTGAATCATTATCCGCAGGCACATTTTCGCAATTCTGACAAGAATTCTCGGCTATACTGTTTTTGAGGTTCGAGTTTCTATTCCCGAGTTGTTGGGGGCCTAATCTATCAAGCCCGCAGTATTTATATGAAGGAACGGATACATCCAGAGTAGCATTATTATATGCAGTCAAATGATACAAATCATGATAATCCCCTTTTATGCGAAAACCACGGTGGTTACCTAAAGAAACAACATGATGGATATCTCCGTTCTGACCGCCACACATACTATCGAATCTAACTCCGTTTAGATGTGGCGCATTGATGATCCAACTATATCTTGTGGTGGAAAAAAATGTGTTCGATGAATTTCTTTGTATACCACTGCAATCGCAATCTGCATGTAGATTTTCAAATCTGATATATTCAACTAAAGATCTATAACCGGGCCAACCTCCTCCGCCGACATCATTTTCTTTAGTTACATATCTCCAAACATTGTTGGGACCTTCGGAAAATGTTCCACCTCCACTCTTGTGCCTGTTAATATTCCTAAATAAAACATTATCTAATAATAAGCCTGGGCGGTCACCTCCTCCCAATCCTAGTGATATTCCTCTATATCTCAGACCTGCTACGTGCTCAAAAACACAATTTCTGATAGTATGGTTAGAAGCAAAATTGGTATACATATGGGAAAATGAAAACTTGCAATCTTCAAAAGTTATATTGTCACTGCTTTGAAAACCAAGTGATCCGCCAAAAAAATGTATTTTCCGAAAAACTAATTTATCCTGATTCCAAGACAATAAAAATCTATCCTTGACACGAATTCGAACGTTTGTAGAATTAGGTATGTAATTTGATGTAGGGTAGTAATATAAAGTACTGTTGCTAGGATCAAATGCCCATTCTTCAGGGTGATCAAGATCTTTAAGGGCACCTAGAGAATTATTGTCGTCACGTCTTCCATAAGCTACCGGGAATTCTTCAGAAAAAATCGAACCAGGTTCTGGATTAGAAGGGTTCCCGATCGTGCCGTCAACAGGATTTTTTACATTTATTGGATAAGCAGGCATCATGTGTCTTCCATTAACCCACAAATGCCATATATCCCGTTTATTTATATTAGTGCAGGTAGTATCTAGTTCATGTGCTGACTGTAATCCAAATTCTACTGAGCAAAGACTATTTTGATAGTTTGAATCAACAGGTGCCTTCGCCTCTTTAGATATGGAATTAAAATCCAAAATCGATTTAAATATGCAATGGCCATTGTGATTATAAGTTTCCCACTTCGCATTCACGGGTACACTACGATCAAT
>CAWVSO010000156.1:0-1621 GCA_963932585.1 uncultured euryarchaeote | reverse complement strand
TTGTGGCTTCACCGGCGAATAATTGTTGCCCTACAATTCCATCATCTATTGAATTAAGAGCATATTTGAGCATTCTAATCGAGGTGGGTGATTTGGAACCGATTCTATGGGCCCATTCAAGAGCAACAGATTCTAGTTTTTCATGCGGAACGGATTTGTTTACCATTCCCATGTCTTCTGCTTCTTTTGCTGTGTAAGTATCTCCAATAAAGAATATTTCTCTAGCTCTTTTTTGCCCTACTTGTTTTGCCAAATATGCAGATCCAAACCCACCATCAAAACTGGCAACATCAGCATCTGTTTGGAGAAATTTTGCATGCTCTTGACTTGCAATGGTCAAATCACAAACGACATGTAAGCTATGCCCACCTCCTACCGCCCACCCAGGTACAACTGCTATGACGGGTTTTGGCATAAAGCGGATTAGTCGTTGGACTTCTAGTATATGCAAACGCCCTATTGAAGATTGTTCGTCGTACTCGTATCCAGAGTTTCCTCTGGATTTCTGATCCCCACCTGATGAAAATGCCCATCCACCATCTTTTGGGGAAGGTCCATTTCCAGTGAGTAAGATGCACGATACATCAGATTGCATTCTAGCATGATCTAATGCGAGATACAATTCATCGACTGTTTTTGGCCTAAAAGCATTCCTAACCTCGGGTCTATTGAATGCAATCCTAACTACGTTTCCTTTTTTCTCCCTATGATAGGTTATGTCTTCGAAATGAGTTACATCTACAGGGTCCCACTTGCTTTCGTCCATAATAGCAGAGATCATACTGTATTAGATTAATTGGAAGAAAAAAAAGTTGAGGGTTTAATTGTTGTGCTGTAACTTTTCAATAACCGTGTTTTGGAACTGTTCGCGTGAAGCATGACTTTTGATTGGATCACTAACAACTTCAATGATACAAGAATCGCCTCGCTCTAATGCATCGGCATAGGAATTGGAGAAATCTTGAAGAGTAGAAACACGTGTGAAATCGAACCCATATAATTTGGAAGTGTGTGATAGATCCAAATTATGTGGTGTTTGGAATCCTGCTGTAAAAGGAGGATCGTATTTTGAAACTGGAAGTCTATAGAAAATCCCCCCGCCATTATTATTTATTTCGATGATTATCAATTTTAAATTAAATTTATTGAGAGCTAATAGACCTGAAATATCATGATAATATGCAATATCGCCTATGAATAAAATTGCTTGGTTGGTTGATGCACTTGCCACCCCAAGTGCGGTGCTAGTAACACCGTCTATTCCGCTTGCTCCGCGATTGCCAATTAAAGTCATATTTTTAGTAGAAGGCATTCCGAATCTATCTACATCTCGAATGGGCATGCTATTTGAAATGGTTATGGTCGAATCAGGAGGGGCAAATTCTAAGACTTTGTGTGCCACAGTACCTTCAAAGAAAGAGCTAGTTTCAGAGAATATTTTCCAATAATTTGATTCTGTTGAACTCAGATGACGAGATAGATCATTTGGAGAGAGATTGAAATTATTTGAAATTGCATCGCAGAACCAATTTGGGTCGCATACAATGAGTTCCGATGAAAAAAATGTTGGGTCTCTCGATTGACCAGTTGGATCAATTAAAAATTCATACGCGCCTGTATT
>CAWVSO010000155.1:0-1647 GCA_963932585.1 uncultured euryarchaeote | reverse complement strand
ATCTAAAGGATCGTGGAATTGAAGTTATTGCCTTATCTGGAATAAATCGTAGCGGCCCTGGAGATATAGACGGAGTATCTTCGTCCACAGCTTATCGGGCTGCGGTTGAATTGGCAAAAGAAAACGAAGGATTTGATGCAATATATATATCCTGTCCTCAATGGGAAAGTGCTAGTTTTATAGATGTACTAGAACAAGACACAGGAGTTCCAGTTATCGGGGATGCCCAAGCGCAAGTTTGGAAAGCATATCAATTGGGAGGTATTTCTCCTAAAGTTGAGGGATACGGACAATTGTTTGAAACCCTTTGAAAAATGATAGAAAAGAATAGAATAGAGGATAGATTACAGAAAGATGGAATAGACGGAATAATTGCCACTTCAGCAGAGAATGTATTTTATATGTCAGGGTTTAAAGGCCCACTAGACCCACAGCGATTTTGTATGTGGTCAATGGATAATAGCGGCCCATATATGATACTTCCAAATGGGGATACAGATCTACTTATAACAAATGAATTGAAATTTCAAGAAGTGTATTCATATGGAAATTATTACTACTACAGAGGTGAAAATCTTTCAGATCGTGAGGAGAAAATTATGGAGATAAATTTCAAGAATAACTCCTCGAATGGAATTGAAGCATTAGTTGAAGCCATAACAGATGTAATAGGCAAAAACAAAAAAATAGCATTGGAAACTAAAAATTTGACGATGACAGATTTAGAGAAAATTAGTAAAAAATCAAAATGCGATATTTTGCCCGCGGAGAAAATATTCTCGTCGTTGAGGAAAATAAAAACTAGAGAAGAAATAAAAAGACTTAGAAAATCTGTTGAAATAACCGAAAATGCGATTGAATATTCAGTTGGATTATCCGAAATAGGAATGACAGAAAGGGATTTGGAGAAAATATATAAAAAGAAATTAATAGACCTAGGTGGTGAACCTGGATTTTGTCTTATTGGTTTTGGACCGCATAGTGCAGAATCTTGTATCCCCGGAGAAATTAAGTTGAAGGAGAAGGATATAATACTTTATGATGCAGGATGCTCTTATGAAGGATACGCATCAGATATTGCTAGGACATTTTTATTTGGAGATGGTGATTCGGATGCAGAGGAAAAATATAAAATTCTAAAAAATGGCATGGATAAAGCAATTTCATTAGTTCACGATGGGGCGGACACGGCAGATGTGTTCGGAAAAACTATGGAATACATAAGAAGTGAAGGATCGAAAAAAGGAATCAACAATCTGGCTGAATTTAGGAGACATCATTTAGGACATGGTATTGGAATTTCAACATATGATGATCCATTGATAACCCCGATAAAAAATAGAATTGCGGCCAATATGGTGATGTGTATTGAACCACCCTACTATGAAATTGGGAATATGGGGATACAAGTTGAAGATGAAATTTTAGTTACTTATGATGGAATTGAAAGATTAAGCAATGCCCCAGATGAAATGACTTGCATATAACAATTTAAGAATTCTCAAATGGCACAGTCCAAGAATCATAGAATAATTCATTTAGGAATTCTTGAGAGTTGGAATTAAGTTCAAAAATTCCTTCTATATCGTCTATTTTTTGGTTGCGTTTAGAAAGTAAACTTGCCGTCTTTGAAAGTGTACGGTACTC
>CAWVSO010000154.1:0-1763 GCA_963932585.1 uncultured euryarchaeote | reverse complement strand
AATGGAAGAAACAAAAGAATTGCTCAGATATGCTTTTAGAACAAAAAATGAATATACGATCCCAATTAGTGGGACGGGTTCTGCTGCAATGGAAGCGGCTTTTTCAAATTTGATCGAGCCAGGAGATAAAGTTCTAGTCCCAACAAATGGATATTTTGGTTCAAGAATGGAATCGATGGCCGTTAGAGCCGGGGGAGAAATAGCCCATGTTGATGCCCCTTGGGGAGAACCACTTAAAGTAGAAGATGTGTCAGATGCGATAGATAAGAATAAGCCAGATATATTCGCATTTGTTCATGCAGAAACTAGTACTGGAGTTCTTCAGAATTCAGTTCCTGAATTGACATCTATTGCACATGAGAATGATGCAATTGTTATTGCAGACACAGTTACATCACTAGGAGGTGTCGAATTGGAAGTTGATAAATGGAATATAGATGTGGCTTATTCCGGTGCGCAGAAATGTCTATCATGCCCCCCTGGTGCGAGTCCTTTGACAGTGAATGAAAACGCACTGGAAAAAATTAAAAATAGAAACGAGCCATGCAGGTCATGGTATCTAGACTTGAACCTCTTAAATGGTTATTGGGGTGCCGAATCGGGAAGATCATATCATCATACAGCGCCCATTACTAGCATATACTCCATAAGAGAAGCACTCCGATTGGTTCAAGAAGAAGGAATAGAAAATAGATGGGAACGTCATTTGTCATTAGCCTCTGCACTTAAATCGGGCGTTGAAGCTATGGGAATTGAAATGAATGCCAAAGATGATTATTGGTTACCGAGCCTCAATGCAATTAGAGTTCCAGCAGGTGTGGATGACAAAGCTGTTGTTGGCAACCTTCTTACAAAATACGATCTTGAAATTGCTAGAGGATTGGGTGATTTAAGTGGACAGATATTCCGAGTAGGTTGCATGGGTTATTCTGCTAGTGCAAGAAATATTGCATACTTCATGGTCGCTTTTGGAAGTGTTCTTTTAAAAGAAGGTGCAAAAATTGATGTTGGGTTAGGACTAGAAGAGACGTACAAACAGTTACGATTATAATTTCAATAAAGCTTCCATGAATATATCCATGTTGAAGTAAATCCAAACTATTGAAATTGCCATAAGTGATACGATAAGAGTACCTATAGAATTTAGAATTGCGTATGAGAAGTTTTTGTCTTCAATTAGGGTGAGAGTATCTAAGGAAAAGGTTGAAAAGGTTGTAAAAGACCCGCAAAAACCTACCCCAAATAAAAATATAAATTTAGAATGCATGTCCGAAAAAATAATCACGCCAAGTAGAAGACTCCCTATTACATTTATTATGAAAGTCCCAAGTGGAAATTTTTCAGAGGGTATTGATATGGTCGCCGCATACCTGAATATTGCACCCAATGCCCCCCCGGTACCTATGAGAAATAAAACTTCAAATGAAGGGGTCAATATTTGCCTCGGTTAAAATTTGTTGCAAGGAATTTGCCAGAAATAACACCGAATAATCCCAAACCATAAGTCATTAATATATTAAATATAGCAAACCTTGGTGACATAAATGTGATTAACGCAAATGTGCTATAAGTTGTAAAAGACGCTATGAACCCAATGACTAAAAAAAAGTACCGGAAAGGGTGAGATTTGGCATGAATAGATCCTCGATATAGAATAATTCCAATAAGAAAACTCCCAATAGTATTTACTGCAATTGTCGCTTGAAGACTAGGTAATAAAAATGCAAAAGTGTGACGAGAAATTGCCCCTAAAGATCCGCCCA
>CAWVSO010000153.1:0-1793 GCA_963932585.1 uncultured euryarchaeote | reverse complement strand
GTGTAACCTATCTGCTTGACGTTGAGTTCCTAGTGAGCCTGAAGATGTATCCCTATCCTCTATATTTCCATTTACATTTGATGCTCCTAATAACGCACGGATTGCACCTACTAGTTCCTCTGCCACTAGTGAAGGTGCATTGGGATCATGTTTGGATTCTGCGAGCTGTCTCTCAATTCTTTTAATTACAGCGTGAGTAGAAATTATTCCGGATAATTCGGGGTGTGCTTGTAGTAATGCATCTGCGCCAACATTTAAATCGTCTAATTGTGTGGTAATTTCCTGTAGTTGTGTCATCATTTGTACTCTTTCATCTAAGAGGTTTTGTTGTAATGCTTCAATCCTTGAATCAGCGTTGTGAAACCACCATATTGAGGTGGTTACTCCAGAGGCCAATAGGAATCCGAATATGATTGTTAATGGTTCCATCGTCACGCAGCCGGATTGAAGGTGTTTTATGGTCTACGGAAGAGTTGATGGGTAAAAGCGTGTTTTTGGCAGTAAATCGAAGACGCGGGTAATATCTTCAAATTAGCAGATTATGCATACACGGACCGACATCAAAAAGGGCTTAATCTTACTAGACTGGTCGAGCACAGTCATGTCTTTAGATGAAAATTCAAACGATGAATGGTTACATTCTAAATTACAATTGTGGAAAAGAAATGGATATGCCATAGAGGTAGTAGAGGAAAAAATAGATAATAACTCGGAAGATAGTATAGAAATTATTAGCAAATATGATTCATTATTTAAGCGGGGAGAAGAAGTCCGTAATCGAATGAGGGGGTTGCCCAGAAATTTAGAAATGGAAAGGCATGAGTTGGTAGAGAAATTGCGGGAGTTGGACAATGTTCCTCATGTAGAGGATGCTGTGAAGAAACTGCTTGAAGAATTTAGACCGTGGGCACTCATAGTCGAAAAAAATATCTCTAGTTGGAAAATGCATGGGAAATTAGACAAATTGAATGAACTAGTTGGGCGTCTCAATAACTTGGATCATAGCATGATTGTAGATGCTAAGTCGATTGCACAGTATTTTGTAGATCCTAGAATGAAAGATAGAATTGAAAATGAAATTGTTGAAATTGAGGTCCGTCAAAATCAACGTGCTGCCACATTAAGTGAAATGGAAGATTTGTTGAGTGATGATGGATTTGAAATTAGAGATTTGGGAGATCTGAATCTTGAAAAAAGATTTGAAGAAATTGCAAATGTACAAGGAGAGCAAAAAAAACAGTTAAAATTAAAACATAAAATTAACCAAGGAATTCGTATATTTGATTCTGAATTAGCAAATATTTTTGAAAATAGAAGGTTGCAGTTGCTAAATTCAAGTTCCCCGCAAAATTTTATCCAACTAAGTAGTGAAGTTGAGGAAACTGCAAAAGTCTTTTTTGGAAGGTTGGATACAATAAACAAAAAAATAAGGGATTGGCGTGAAATGGGAATTGAATTTGAAAATATGGGTTCAATTTCTGCTGATGAACTTTATGGGTGGGAAAATACAATTTCTGAAAAACAAGAACGGGTCGATTTATTGTTAGAACTTCGAAAGAGGTTGATTAAACAAAATGAAATTTGGGCGGATGAAATTGATGATGTTTTATTGGGAATTAGGAGAATTGATTTGATTGAGAAATTAGAAGATGCTGTGGAATCTCTAGAAAATAAAACTCATTTATTAAATATTGAATTTGATGGTTTTATAGATAATTGGAAGAATCGAGGATACAATATGCAAAAATGGATGAGTAGATACAATAGAAGACCGAGGGAAACACTTGCTGAAC
>CAWVSO010000152.1:0-1907 GCA_963932585.1 uncultured euryarchaeote | reverse complement strand
CTTTAATACTTGAATTAATTTTTTTACTAGGTCCTATTGGATTTTCATTAGATGCCAAATTGATTATATCTGATAATTCCAGTCCCATTTCCTTGGCAACATTTAAACCCCCTCCTCCTGCGGTGTATTTTCTGTTTTTTGAAAGATCGCGTGGCTCCATTGATTCTAAACTATGTAAGGAATGGTCTTAAATCCCACTCCATGTGATCCTCACGGTATGTGGATCGTATTCGTTAAAGTTGGAATGCCTTCTATATCAACTTCCACTACGTCCCCATCTTTAAGTGGACCAACACCTGCCGGAGTGCCTGTGATAATTACGTCTCCAGGTTCGAGAGTGATATATTCTGTTATTTCTGCAATAATCACTGGAATTGAATATATCAACTGATCAATAGACCCTTTTTGACGAACCTCTCCGTTAACTCTAACCACTACAGATGCATTTTCGGGAACATCTTCTTTATCTACCATAGCAGGTCCCAATGGTAATGAATTATCAAATGCTTTCCCCCTGACCCAATTCTGTTCCTGAAATTGATCGTCCCTATTGGACAAATCATTTGCAGCAGTATACCCTGCTATCACGTCCATGGCATTTTCTTCAGACACAAATCTGCATTGCTTCCCTATTATGATCGCAAGCTCTCCCTCGTGATCTATTCTTTCCTTTCCACTCAAAACAGTGACTGTAGTATTCGGGTCTGCTATGGTATTTGGTGTTTTTATGAATAACATTAGGCTCTCTGGAACTTCTGAGTCCATTTCTGCAGCATGATCTGCATAATTCTTGCCCACGCAAATTATCTTACTTGGTACAGTTGGGGCTAATAAGTCCACCTCTTCAATTTTATAACTCTTGTTGGAAAATTTAATCAAATTTCCCTCTAGCATTCCATTTCTAATCGACCCTGCTGGATCTCTGAATCTAACGTATTGCATAATATCTCTCTGATTTTGTTATTGATATGCGTTCCGACCTCTATCCAATACTTCTCGCATTGATTTTTAACATCTATCTAAGAAATTTAAATATCTATGGTGTTCTATACACTACACGATGAAACTCACTTGGCATGGACACTCAACCTGGTATATTCATATCGAAGACACAACTTTCTTAATAGATCCATATTTTGACAATCCAAAAACGTCACTCAAACCCACTGACATAGATACTCCTGATTACGTCCTACTGACCCATGGACATGCAGATCATATAGGGGATGTTGGCTTCTTCGCCGACAGTACTATAGTGGCAACCCCCGAACTAACTTCTTATATTTCAGACGATTACGGTATTGAATCTACAATTGCAATGAATATAGGTGGGACAATTCAAGTCGGATCTGGGTATGTGACAATGCAAAGGGCAGACCATACAAATGGCTATTCTAATAGCTATTCTTCAGGGGGGGATATGCCAGCAGGATATTTAATAAGCGACGCCCCTCCTAGAAAAGCTGCAGAAGGCGGAGGTGAGTCATTTTATCATGCCGGAGACACTGGACTAACAACCGATATGCGTGATGTAATAGGACATTATTTAAAACCCGATGCTGCAGCCTTGCCAATCGGAGATCATTACACCATGGGGCCATTTCAAGCAGCTATAGCAGCAAGCTGGCTAGGTGTTAAATATGCATTCCCCATGCACTACGACACTTTCCCTCCAATTATGCAAGATCCTTCCATTTTCGTAGACGAAGTAAATGCATTGGGTGGAGAAACTGAAGCATTAATACTGGAGGCAGATGTTCCTTTTAATCTAACTGCTTCTTTAAAATCCAAGTAGAATTTTTTTTATTTTCCTTTATAATCTCGATATAATTTTTTCTGTTACTCTCCGGGTGGTTTCATTTCCCCCTATATCTGGAGTTGTGTATCCTTCGTTTAAAATCTGTTCA
>CAWVSO010000151.1:0-1965 GCA_963932585.1 uncultured euryarchaeote | reverse complement strand
TTCTCATTTTTGTTATCAATGTCATTCGACAAAGCAGAATATGCTGAGAGGGGTGTGACCTTGGATTTTAACTTAGAAGAGATATGGACCACAGAAGGGCGAGAACTTATCAAATTTTTAAATTCTTTAAATGTAATGTCAAAGTCACTCATGTTATTTTTTAATTCCCCTCACATTCGATATGAAACTTTTAATTAGGGCGTGGTCTTTCAACCCGTCTTGACCTTCCACTCCACTAGACACATCGACTGCAAATGGTTTCACAGACTCAATCGCTTGAACCACATTTTCAGAAGATAATCCCCCGGCAAGTATGACTGGTAGGTCCAATTTATGTTTCATTTCACGAACCAATTGCCAATCATTGGTTTCCCCCGTTCCTCCTGCACCCAATTTTCCAACAGAGTCGAAAAGAATTGCATCCACAAGGCCATTCATCTGATGGGCAATTTTATTTTCAGGGGATATGCCTATGATTATTTTTTTATTAGTTATTTTTGCAATTTTTTCGATAGTTTCCATTTCAATCCCCCCGTGAATCTGCAATATATCTGCACCAACTTCATCAAATAAACTCATTGTTTCACCAACATCATTTAAAACTGTAACCATCACAGTGGTCAAAAAAGGAGGGGTCATAGAAACTAATTTTGATGCCAATTCTGGAGAAATATTTCTATGAGATTCAAATTGCAAACCCACTATGAATCCCACTGCATCTGCTCCAAATTCTACGGCTGCACTCAAATCATTTTCATTTGTAATGCCGCAAATTTTAATTTTTGTCATGTTAAATACCTGGGTTTTTTAATTTTTCAAGTTTAATTTTAGCCGCCCCATCTAAAATTGATTTTTCTGCGCATTCTATGCCGTCTTCTAATGATTTTGCCATTCCAGAAACATAAATTGCAGCTGCAGAATTAATCAAAATTATGTCCTGTTTGGCACCTTTCATATTCCCCTCGAGTGTATCCATCAAATCCTTTGCATTTTCTTCAGGGAGTCCTCCTTCTATTTTCTTTAAAGGAGATATATCGAAACCAAAATCTTCTGGGTTTATAATATACTGTTCAATAGTGCCATTGGATATCTCTGTAACCTCTGTTGGGCCATGGATTGCAATTTCATCCAAACCGGACCCATGAACCACCATGGCATTTTTCACACCCATCTTTCCAAGTGCCCTTGCAACTAAAGGTACCAATTCTGGCGAATAAACACCAATCGTTTGTGCCTGAGCACCTGCTGGATTTGTTAATGGTCCTAGAATATTAAAAATAGTGCGCATTCCCAATTCCTTTCTAGGTCCTATGACCGATTTCATTGCTGGATGGAACACCGGAGCTAGCATAAATCCGATTCCATTAAGGTCTATCGATTTTTCTACCATTTCGGGCTCTGAATCCACCAATACACCTAGAGATTCGAGCACATCTGCACTTCCAGACGAGGAAGAAACAGAATAATTGCCATGTTTTGCAATTGCCACTCCTGCTCCACTAGCCACTATCGCACTAGTAGTGGAAACATTTATTGTATTTTTTCCATCCCCCCCAGTCCCGCAAGTATCCACGAGTGGCTTCCTCTCGGGGCTAATTCTGCGTGCAACATCACGCATACCTTGTGCAAAGCCTGCAATCTCATCTTCAGTCTCTCCTTTTGCTTTTAATGCAGTTAGAAGAGATCCTATCTGGGCACCCGTTGCGTTTTCAAAAAGAAGTATGGCGGCATTTCTTGATTCTTTTTGAGTTAAATTGGACCCTTCTGTAACTAGTTTTATGTACTCTTGCATATTTTATTACCAATGGATTTATTCGTTCTATAATGTACTAATTTGTACATATTAATAAAGTTATCTACTAACTTCGGTCCACACCACCTCCTGATGTATTTAAAAATGGCATTTTCATTTTGATTTAGATTTTAACCCCTCTACTTTTATTTTCCATCAAAATAGAAATATTG
>CAWVSO010000150.1:0-2024 GCA_963932585.1 uncultured euryarchaeote | reverse complement strand
GGAAAATGCACATAGTTTGGGCGTAAACGTAGAACAAACAAAAAGGATACTTTTAGCCATTTCTAGTATTCTCACAGCAGTTGCAGTTTCTGTTTCTGGTGTCATAGGATTTGTCGGACTTATAATTCCACATTTCATGCGGCTCATAGTTGGATCAGACCATAGAATTCTACTACCCACAAGTGCATTTGCTGGAGCAATATTCTTAGTAATGGCAGATACACTGGCCAGGTCAGGACCTGCAGAAATACCTGTTGGCATCATAACAGCCATAGTTGGAGTTCCATTTTTTCTCTATCTCTTAATCAATAAAGGACGGTCTACACTGTGACCTATCTCCGTATAAAAAATTTATCTGTGTGTATAGATAATAAAATAATTCTAAAAAATATCTCTGCAACTTTTCCCAAGGCAACCCTTGTTGGTATTGTTGGTCCAAATGGATCTGGAAAAACTACTCTTATTAGGGCACTAAATGGAAACATAAAACCATCAAAAGGAACCATTTTCATAGGTCCTCATGAATTGAATAACTTATCTCCTAAAAGCATAAGCAAGCACATAGCCGTGGTCCCTCAAAAAACCCCCATTTCATTTGATTTCACTGTTAAAGAAATTGTAGAAATGGGGCGTTATCCTTATCAATCTACTTTTGGAAATTCAAATCCAAATGAAGATATAATCCATTGGGCACTGGAACAAACAGATTTGAATGGTCTAAAAGAACGTACTATGGCATCTCTAAGTGGAGGGGAGAAAGCAAGAGTTCTAATTGCTAGAACACTTGCCCAAGAAACTCAAATTTTATTACTTGACGAGCCCGTTGCAAGCCTAGATCTCAAACACACTTCTCGGATATTGAATCTAATTAAACATCAGGTTAAAACATTTGAAAAACTTGTCATAGTGGTTCTACACGATCTAGAACTAGCAGCCAATTTCTGTGACCAGATTTTATTTTTATCGGATGGTGAAATTATTTCCATGGGTCCTCCTTCAACTGTACTCACTAGTGCCAATATATCGAAAGCTTTCGAAACAGATGTTTCTGTGGAAGTAAATCCTGTGAGTGGTTCCACCCACATAAATGTAATTTCTAATCACATCTAACATTTCGCTGCCTATTTCTAATCCAATAAATGTTATTATGTTTGCGCCTTTATCTACTTCTATCAAATGAATTCAATTCTCTCATTAGATGCTATTAGGTTTTTAGATTCAATTTCTCCAGAACTAGATCCTATCTTAACTGAAATGGAGGCCATAGCAAAGAATCGAAATTTTCCAACTGTGGGTATTCAAGCAGGAAGGGTAATACAATTTCTAACTAGAATGTCCGGTGCAAAAAAAGCATTTGAGTTTGGTTCAGGTTTCGGATATTCTGCTTATTGGATTGCCAAGGGTCTCCCATCCGATGGGTCTATAGTTCTAACTGATAGGGATCCAAATGAATTAAACCTGGCTCGGGATTTTCTCAACCGTGCAGGTGTCTCAGAAAAAGCCATATTCAAAGTGGGTGAGGCAAAAGAAATATTTGATAACCTTTCTGATACTTTCGATCTCATTTTATTTGATCATCATAACAGCGATTACCTAGGTGATTTTCATTCAGTAAAAAAACAACTTTCACCTGGTGGGATTATTATAGCAGATAACGCTATGTCTGGAATGACTGTTCATTTCAATGATCTAGTCTCATTTCTAGATTCGAAACCAAATGTGTCTTTAAATGAAAATACTCGGGGAACTGCAAACTATCTACTTGAATTAAAAAATGATCCTTCATTTGAAACTATTGTAATCCCCGTTGGAGATGGTTTAGTTGTCAGTTTATCAATTTAAACTATGCACCAACACAATGCATAAAACCAATTCGATATCTCTTCAAATTCTCATTTCGCAATACACGCACCCGTATATTCTACATCTTCTATCGTTTTAATTGTCGGAAATTCTCCACATATTGGGCAGTTTATATTCCGTTTTATTCTCACTTCTTCAAACGACATATCAAGTGCATTGTA
>CAWVSO010000149.1:0-2061 GCA_963932585.1 uncultured euryarchaeote | reverse complement strand
TTTAATTCGTTGATAAGACTGTTTAGTCTTGGATCCATTTTATTCATAAATATCCTCCTGAGTTATTGACCGATAAGATTGTTTTGTTAAGTTGTTCTGGGGAAGAATGGAAGGGAGAATGCAAGGAGCAGGATTCGAACCTGCGAACTCCTACGAGACAGCGATCTGAACGCTGCGCCTTTGACCTAGCTTGGCTATCCTTGCACATGGCCACATCATTCATCATATGTTTATACCTCGCTCTAGCGAGTTTGCACGCTCGCATAGTGATTCGATTGAATTTTTAACTAATTCGTCTGCAGACATTGAACCATCTGTTTCTACGTGGAAAACAAAAGTGTTAGGAACATCTGTTATTTCTAGTTTCTTTTTGGGGTATTTATTAGATAAGTCATGGCCAAATTCACTAGTTAGAATCAACTCGCCCGACTCTTCTATTGCCCCACGGACTATTGTAGAACCTTGTTCTTCTCCTGATTTTAGAGAACCTATGACATTAACAGATTTTAAGTAAGTATAGCCAAGTGAAACTCCACCTTGGAATTTTGCGTGTGTCCTCCCAGTTCCAAGAATTGCATCAGCTTCGAAAGAAAGATTTTGCGATTCTTTTAGGTCCACAATCGGTATGTTTTTGTCAGCAGGTTGAACTAAATCTTCAGGAGAAACTAGATCTCCAGAATATACTATAGAAGGACCTTTTACATCAAGTGTAAGTGTTACCACATCCCCATAATTAAATTCATTGGTAGGTGTTGTAAGTGGTATTAAGCCCAATCTATGACCTATTATTTCATCGAATAGTACACTATTATTCTCCATCATTCTGACTGTATCTATTGAAAGTGTTGGAACATCAGTTAACATCGCCCGCCGGATGCCATTTGTAAGCGCAGGTGTTAGCCCCCGCACTACGAATACAGAACTTCTTTCTGAGTGATCGAGCATGCTAACTTCTATCTCAGACATTACTATCTTGCCGCCCTTGGTGCACGGCACCCGTCATGAGGACGTGGAGTAACATCTTCTATCCTGCCTATTTCAAGTCCAGATCTAGCTAATGCACGTATTGAAGCTTGTGCACCGGGACCTGAATTCATTCTAGACGTCCCCCCAGGTCCGCGGTAACGGATATGGATTGAATTGATTCCTGCAATTTTTGCGGCTTCGGATATTTTTTCAGCTATTTGCATTGCTGCGTATGGTGAAGCTTCATCTCTGCTTTGTTTTACAACCGCCCCTCCTGAAGATTTTGCTAGAGTCTCTGCCCCAGTTTCATCAGTTAGAGTTATTATTGTATTATTGAATGAAGAATATATGTGTGCAACTCCCCATATTTTAGCGGATTCGGTCATTCTTCAACCACCTCGATTTCATTTGGTTGAGGGGGCGCATGAATTGGATGAGAATCATTTGAAATGGTACTGAAAGGATTATAGCTAAGACTTGATTCTTCTTCCACAGTGACCATGTATGAAGGAATCGTCACGCAATGATCGTTCAAAGATATGTGCCCATGTACGACGAACTGCCTGGCTTGTTTGACCGTGTTTGCCAGTCCTGATCGATATACAAGTGTTTGTAGACGCCGTTCTAAAATCGTGCCCACATCTAATGTTAGAACAGATTCTAATTTTATGTCTGGACCGATTATACCATATTTCTTAAGTTTGGCAAAAAATAGAGTTTCTTCTTGGCTTGATTCGCCCGTATTTGCCAAATGTTTTCTAGTCTCTCTTCGGTAAGATCTAAGCTTGGATTGTGCTCTCCAAAGTTCAACCTTGTTTTTCAATCCATATCTGTTTACCAACTCGCGTTCTTCAGCAAATCTTCCGCTTTGGAATGGGTGATTGGGAGTTTCATAGAACTTTGTATTATTTCCAAGAGCCAAAACTAGTTCCCTCCTGGTTTGCGTTTAATACTTACTCCGACCTTTCCACCACGTCTTCCAGTAGATTTGGTACGTTGACCCCTTACTTTAAGACCTTCTCTGTGCCTAAGCCCTCGGTATGTTCCTATTTTTTTCATTCTGTTTAGGTCTTGATCGTGGATCAGTTTTACTTC
>CAWVSO010000148.1:0-2101 GCA_963932585.1 uncultured euryarchaeote | reverse complement strand
GTTTTGAAGAAATGATCCTACAGTTGGAGGCCACTGGTTTTGATGGAATTGAAGAACTAGAACGGCTTTCTAAAATGGCCGATTCTGGAGAAATAATATTAGAATATGTTGGCGATAAAAATGAATTTGGAAGAGGATTGAAACATGAAAAATTACTTAATGATGGTTTAATCCGAGAGTGTGCAAAAAATATAAAAGCGGTTTTGTTTACTTGTGATGTTGCTCAGGCGAGAATAGCTAGAGCAAAGAAAGTTGAAGTTGAGTATAGGCACCCTAAAACTAATCAAAATGACCCCCTTCCAATTGAAAAATATTTTGCAGAAGATACCATCAGTGTGCATCTTAAATCAAATGCATTTCCAATGGGAAAGACTGGCGGGATAAAAAACTTGAAGTTTGAAAAACTTTCTGAGGAAAGATTATTAGAGAGTCAAATTAGAGAGTGGGCCAAGATAATTGGAGAACAGTGTAGACGTTCTGAGAAAGGATTTTTTGAATTTGATGAAAGATATATGAAAATTATTCAGTTAAGAGAATACAGAATAACAATTACTTTGCCCCCGTTTTCAGATGGATGGGAAATAACTGCGGTGAGACCAACTACAAAAACGGTTATTGGAGATTATGAAGGTTCTGAAGAGTTAATGAAAAGGATGCTTGAGCGCAAAAGAGGCATACTTATTGCAGGGTCCCCGGGGATGGGAAAGACCACTTTCGCGCAGGCGGTAGCTGAATTTTTATCAGGAGAAAATTTCTGTGTTAAAACTATGGAAAGGCCAAGAGATTTACAAGTGGGTCCAGAAATCACCCAGTATACAGCTTTGTCAGGAGACATGTCCAAGACTGCCGATGTTCTGTTATTGGTTAGGCCCGATTATGTGATTTATGATGAAATAAGAAGAAACGAAGATTTTGTAGTTTTTGGAGATCTGAGATTATCGGGAGTGGGGATGATAGGAATTGTCCATGCTACGAGGGCTATCGACTCATTGCAGCGATTGATTGGCAGAGTTGAGCTTGGAGTGATACCCCAGATTACAGATACAGTTGTATATCTCAAAGAGGGACAAATTGAAACTATTTATGATGTTTCTATTGAGATAAAAGTTCCTACGGGATTGATTGAAGATGATCTTTCACGCCCAGTGATAATGGTGAGAAATTTTAAAACTGGAGAACTAGAATACGAAATATATACATTCAGTAGCCAAATAGTAACCATCCCAGTAAGTGGGAAAGAAAACAAATCGAGCGGTGTTGAGAAATTGGCCATTCAGGAGATAGAGAGAGAAATAAAATCTATTGTTAAAGGAAAAATAAAAATCGAAATAGAGAGTGGAAATCGTGCCGTGGCCTACATAGAAGAAAAAGATATAGGCAAAGTAATAGGCAAGAGAGGTGAGAGGATTGCCAAGGTCGAGAATCAGTTGGGAATTAGTATTGATGTAAGAGCTTATGAAGATGAACTGACAGGAAAGGAGAGATACGACAGCGGGGTTGATAAATCCGCTATTAAAGTGAATATTACAGAAAAGCA
Organism: uncultured euryarchaeote; assembly: GCA_963932585.1. Taxonomy (GTDB): domain Archaea; phylum Halobacteriota; class Halobacteria; order Halobacteriales; family Hikarchaeaceae; genus Hikarchaeum. The sequence continues at coordinate 564 of CAWVSO010000148.1, read as the reverse complement.
TATTTTGATACCTGCGGAAGCACATATTGGAAAGGCAGTTGAGATTTTTTCGGATGGGGACTATCTTTTCACAGCTACAGTGGGGAATAAAGGCATAATTCAATTGGCTAGAGGTAGTTCTATTGCAGAAGAGTTAGAAAATTCTATAGATAACAGCGGAGAGGTTTCTTTGATCCCAGTTAGTTAGATAAAATAATATAGAATTTAATAAGTCTATGGAGAAAGAATTAAGTAAAGAACATAAATACCATGTAGAACAAAGGTAGTATATGTCAGAACTAGAAGACGCCATAAAAGAAGTTTCAGATGCATGCAATGTTGTGTCCAATGCGGGTTTAACAGAATTATATGCAGGACATGTTTCATCTAGAGTTGGAAACATTGCATTGATTCCAGCACATCTTCACCACGATGGGAGGGGAATGGAATCGATAACACCTGAAAAAATAATCAAATTGAATTTAGAAACTGGAGAACAAGAACCTAAAAATTTAGAACTTCCAGAAGAAGATACAATACACACTAGCATATTTAATGTTCGAGACGATGTCAAGAGTTGTGTTC
>CAWVSO010000147.1:0-2115 GCA_963932585.1 uncultured euryarchaeote | reverse complement strand
CTGGGGTATTTTCTAGGGTATTTTCAGGAGTATTCTCTGGGGTATTTTCTAGGGTATTTTCAGGAGTGTGCCGGCGCTTAATGGAAGGGGTAAACATTTCTACAAAATATGGAACATTCTCCTCTGGTGTAGACAAAACAGTACTACTTTCAACCAAACAACCTGTAATCGCAAACACGCATCCTGCTATTATTTCTCGCCGAGAAAGTTTCAAAGAATGCATAATATCTTCTCTATTATCTGTTATCTCTACTACTTATATCACTCTTATACAATCTTAACCCATTCCTAACGACCCTCTTTCTTATCCGCTCCCATGTCCAATAACTGTACATATGTTTAAACGAGACAATCCTATTATAGGCATCTATGTTGGACTGATAGGGCCTGCAATTGGCATTTTAGCTGTACTATTATCGATTCATTTTGCCCCTTGGTTTTCTTGGGATATATTCGCTCTCAGTGACCTCGGAATAGGCCAACTAGTTGATAGGGATATTCGGACAGCACCATCTAACAATCTTCACATTTTCATATTTAATTTTGGTATGATCATTTCAGGCATCTTAATTGCTGCTTTTATTATTCTAACCCGAAGCTTGCAATTAGATACTGTTATTTCTAAAATTGGTTATTCACTCATGTTCATTGGAGCAATTTGTTTAGCATTAGTCGGAGTCTTTCCACTCCCTATGGCTATCCATTTCATAGTTGCAGCCATATATTTCATTGTCACACCAATTGGGTTGGCCATTGTAGGGTGCTCATATCTATCCGAATCTAGAATTTTTGGGGTTGCACTGATCCTAATTGGAGCAGTAGCATTTTTATCTATTATAGAAATAGTTGCACCTTATTTATTTGATATATATACTAAGGGAATCGCAATACCAGAAATGGTAGAAGCAACCCTGTTGTCTCTTGGTTTATGGCTAATAGCTTTTAGATTCTGGTCAGAAAAATCTAATAAATAATAGGCAAATATCTTTCTCATTTCATCAAAAAATTGGAAGTTTTTTCAATAAATATGCTTAGAAGTATTTATGACCCCTGATATCCATGTAGAAATTTAGGTAATATACATATGACAGAATCTGCAACTAACCAACTAGTCGAGCCATCTGACCTTCGGGACCTATCTATGGGTATAATTTCCGTGTGGTGGACTTGGGCAATATCTGCAGTCGCCATTTTACTTTTTCTCAACGCAGTAGATAAAGAATGGAATTTTCCATGGCTTCCTGCCTTATCCGCATTAATTCTTATTTCTTACGGTATCTACCGAACAATAAAATATCGAAACTCAAAAATCCAATACTATGAATATATGCTAAAATATGGGCTCAAACGTCAAGCAACACTATTCAAATGTCTTCTATGCGGCGCGGTTTTTCATCAACCAGAGGGTGCCGATTTATGCCCTGAGTGTTATGAATCTGGAATAATCGAACTAGATACTTAATGAATTACGTTCTGAATGGATTTTTATTCTAAATATTTTATGGCATCGCAGAATTAAAACTTCCAGAAATTATCTCTTCTATAATTATTTTAGTATCGTTTACAAGAATATTTTTTGGATATTTTCTCTCAAAATAATTGACAATATTGCCGATGTCTCTTTCAAGAAACTCTTCTGCATTTTCGTGATCAATTGAAACAGCTTGTGGCCAATCAAATAATGTCGCATCCATTCCATCTACAAAAATATTATACTCACTTAGGTCTGCATGTACATACCCCGCTTTGAATGTATTATCGACTTCTATCATTATGGAATCTAAAACTTTATCTATTTGGTCTTCGTTCAAAGTCAAATTTGAAAGATTTCTGCCACTCATCATCTCCATGACTATCGCATGTCTATTTTGACTTATGGGAAGTGGGACTCTAACTTTTGAGTATACATCATTCAAAATTTTAAATTCTCTTTCTGCGGCCTTTCTAGCAGTATATAACCATGAACCATGGCCTTTATTAGGTGTATAATTCCTATTTAGTTTTATTTTTCTAAAATTAGAATATCCCTCTCTGTGATATTTCAATACTAGTGGTTTATACGATTCAACTTCATAAACTTCTGATTCTTTTCCCACCCCTACCAACTGGCCAAAC
>CAWVSO010000146.1:0-2137 GCA_963932585.1 uncultured euryarchaeote | reverse complement strand
ACTACCATCCATCGCCAACGTGAATCTTTCATTGCGGCCAGATTTGGCAATTTACCACTCCACCAGAGATATGCAAAAAAAACAATTGCACCTGCCGTCGCCTTGAGTGCCAACCCAACTAATATGGGGGTACCTTCTTCCAATCCCATTTTATTGAAAACAGGATCCAGAGCATAGAAAAAAGAGGCTAATAACGTAATCATAACACCTCTCAAAGATACTTTAAATTTTTCTTTATTCGTTGCAATTTCCATAGATACTAGCACAACTCCTGAAAATATCATCAGTATCCCTATGATATTTCCTAATGATAATGTTTCACCCAGCAATATAACTGCAGCAATGGCTGCAATTATTGGGTTTGATGCCTTTATCGGTTCTGCTCTACTTGCACCAATATATCGAATCCCTTCATAAAACAACGACCTCGCAAGCACAGTTCCAACAATTCCTGCAACAATGAACGCCCCCATTGAACGAAACGTTAGCCCATGGTTGGGATAGTGAATCGCAAATGCGAGCGGGATAAACACAACAAGGTTTACAACAATAACCACTGCCAAAATATCAGATGATTTGCTTCTCTCTGTACCCAATCGTACAGCAATTGATGTTGTTGAAACAAACAATGCAGCCAAAATAGCAAATAAAATTGCATTCATTTCTGACATGATTCCTATCTTCTGTGAATGTCTCTGGTGTATTTTAATAAATCTGTTCCCATCTCCTTAAATTCTAACATTCCCATAATATTATTACCTCTCTTTTCGAGCTACCACTCTAAGTCACTGAGCTAAATATGTATTACAGGTTATCAATTTCTTTTTTATTAATCCAATATTTTCTTCTATCACCGCAAACAATTAATATAGGTTATAGTTATCTCTTTTAGTATTAATTACACTATATGAAGGTAGCAATTATCGGCGGCGCGGGAACTATTGGATCAACCATAGCCTATTCTTTATCTATAATGGAACCAGAACTTGAGATTTTTTTAATTGATATTGATCAAAATTCTGCCCATGGACACTCACTAGATCTATCTTATTCTTCTTCACATTTCTGCCATCCAGCAGGTGCGCTTCGTGCCCCAGAAACATCCCACATCATCAAAACAATTTCTCTGGAATCTCTAACTGATATAAAACCCGATCTTTTAATCGTAACTGCAAGTTTTCCACGCCCTGTGAATATAGCAAACAAGGGATCTTCACTTAAAGGCTGGCGACTAGAATTTTTAAAATTAAACAAGCCATTAATCACTGAATTAGCTACTTATTTCAATTCCATGTCACCAATACCTGTTGTAGTCGTTACAAATCCTCTTGATAGGATGATTTATCATCTTTGGAAAGTCTCTGAATGGCCACGAAAATTCTTCTTCGGATATTCTTTATCTGAGCAAGCAAGAATGGCATACTACATTTCCCAATTAAAACATGTATCTCCGTCGGATGTATATTGCCCCACTCTTGGAGAGCACGGGGAGCATGTTGTCCCTATATTTTCCCGAGCACAAATTAAAAATAAACCTGTAGTTTTTTCACCACAAGAACGTCAAGATTTAACCGGACAAGTGCGTGATGCCGCGTATGAAGTAATCCGTTTACGTGGGGCTCAAGATTCTTCGAGATGGGTCACGGGAAGGGGGGTTTCTCTCCTATCATTAGCTATATTATTCAATGATCTTTCTTCCCCAATTCCACTATCAGTGCCACTGGAGGGTGAGTATGGTTTCAACGATGTTTGCTTAATAGTTCCTGTTTTAATTTCCAATAAAAAAGTTACTAAAATAGTAGAATGGGACCTTTCAATCGAAGAACAAACTGCACTAGAATCTGCATATCTATCTATCAAATCCGATTGCAAAATATAAACTCATTAAATTTTCATTTTTACCTCATGAAAAAAATTCATGAAAAACTATTTTTCAGGTTTTTTTATTTCATACCACTTTAAATAATTCTAACATATGCACAATTATACCAGACTTCCTCCATCAACTGCTAGCTCTGAACCTGTCACATAACTATTTTCTGGATCTACTAAAAATAGAGCTGCTCTAGCTTGATCTTCAGGCTTTCCCCATCTCCCCACTAATATTGAATCCACAACATCTCCCGTACGTTCTTTT
>CAWVSO010000145.1:0-2148 GCA_963932585.1 uncultured euryarchaeote | reverse complement strand
TTTTGATTTTGTTCTAGTATCTACGGGGTCCCACAAAACTTCATTTAACCCAATCCTATGTGTAATCCACCGACTAAAAACAAATAACCAATCAGATATAATATTAACATATTTTATTGAAAATGAACGTACCATCTCTTTCTCACTGGATTCTGATAATGTAACTAATCTTCTCTCTAATCTCCTAGCAATTGTTCTTGCAACATGTACCCAAGCAACTGGTGCAGATCCGGTAGGCATAATGAATGAAGAAAGTGGAGGTAACTCAAGTAACCATGCATCCATTTCCTCAGTTAGACGCAAATTTGCATCTTCCCCCAACAGGGTAATACCTTCGGGAATTTTTGATGGAGGGCAGGCCAGTTCAGCACCAAAATCAAATAATTCTTGCTGTAGTCTGGATAATATTTCAAGGGCAATAGCTTGGATTTCTATTACGGCAGTTCTGATTCCTCCGTCTGCATGTGTATCTGGTAATCTCTCAATTTCCATTCTTACAATGCCAATCACTGAATTTAATTCGTCAACGCAACCTACAACTTCAATTCTTGGATTTGATTTTCGAACTCTAGAACCATCAACCAAAGAAGTTTCTCCTCCATCCCCACTTCCTGTGTGAACACGTGTTATGCGAACCATGTCCATCCCTCTAAGTCAAACCACATAAAGCAATGGGCAATCGAATTAAGCCTGATTTATGAAAATATTAATGCCCATCTGGTGTTTCATACTCTGGAGTTAATTTCGCCATAGCAGCAGCGTATTTAGCTGAAGAGGTAATATGTAATACAGGTAAAGATAGAGTGGATAAAACTAAAATTGCCAAGATAACCCACTTCCATATATCGATAGAAATGAACACAATAAACCAAACAGACCACAAAATAACCAGCCAAAACCAGGGGCTATATCTTCGAGCAACCAAATTCATTCTAGCATTTGCAATTTCTTGTTCATACAATACAGGAACTTCATCTTTTTCAACAAGACCTTTTTCAACTCCACATCTTGCACAAATATCTTTACGAGGACCATTGCCGTGAATCATCATGTTTCTTGGATAGGCGGAATCACAAATTCTACAATTTGGCATGTTGCTCAAACCATGGGAGGTGTATTACGCACTTCAATATCTCGCTAACAATTAGTACTCAAGAAACGTATTGAAAATATTAAATCCAGTTATACTTTCAGCAGATTCTGGATGAAATTGTACACCAAATATAGGTAAAAAATCATGTTGAAGGGCCATTATTGAATTGTTTTCAACATCTCTTGCAGTTATATTAATCTCTGAAATTGTATTTTGATTTTCTAAAATTAAACTATGATATCTGGTCATTTTTACATTTTTTCCTAAGCCTTGGAACAACCCTATGCCATTGTGTGAAATTTGACAGGGAACTCCATGTATTGCTCCATTTGGATTTTCAATTAATTTCATGCCTGCTGCAATACCAATTGCTTGATGCCCGAGACAAACTCCAAGAAGAGGGATTGGCGGGCCATGAGTTGTTAATTTTAATTTTCCAGAAATTGCTGCTTTTGCTAAATACATTGTTAATTCGGAATATTCTGGATTACCGGGTCCAGGGCCTATCACTATATGGCTAGGTTTACATTTATCTAGGATTTCAGATAATTGTGGTGATGTTTTTGATCTACCATTAATTACGCACACATCGGAACCTAATTGTGAAAAAGCATGGACAATATTCCATGAAAATGAATCTAGATTATCAATAAATAAAACTTGATGATTATCACTTTGAATGACATTAGGCCACAAACTAATTTTCCCACACTCTTTGCTTTTATTCCAATAATTATCATCTATGTCTATTTTCTTAATTTCTAATTTGTTTGATCTAAAGTCTGATTTATCCTCACCACTAATCCAACCCGCAGCAATTCTTAGAGCGGAGGCTTTCCACTTTGCTTCTTCTACTTCGATTTTTGAATCTGAATCTACAACTAGACCTCCCCCCGCTTGAACTGTTGCAAACCAATTACCATCTCCAAAATTGGTTGCCTCTAAAGTTCTAATCAAAATATTAAGTTGTGCTATGTTTCTTCTAGGATCAATATATCCTATTGAACCTGTCCAAAATGAGCGTGGTTCCTTTTCTAATTCATCGATTGAAGCAA
>CAWVSO010000144.1:0-2173 GCA_963932585.1 uncultured euryarchaeote | reverse complement strand
GTCCGCGAATACTACGGAGACAATCCAGTTCTATCATGCCCTTGGCATGGATGGGAATTCAATTTAGAAACTGGAATCCATTTAGCAGATTCAAAAATTATACTGCCCACTTACAAAGTCACAATCAAAAACGAAACCATTTTCGCGGAAATTTAAAAACAATAATAGGCATATAATTTAAATCCAATCCAATCTAGTTGTCTCTATGGATGATTTTCCCACCCCATCTGAATTAATAAAATTAGGATCTAGATTCGGCATATCAATAGATAAAAATGAAATACAAGATTTATGCAACGACATTAAAATAAATATAGATAAATTGGGAGATCCCTATCTCACCCCTTCACACACACCGCTTGAAGTAACAAATAGGTCTTGGCGGATCCCAGAAAATAATCCATATAATTCCATCTCAGTTTCTTGCATGGTTCCGCCCTCTTGCCCTGGAATTTTGTCTGGATTGACAGTTGGAATAAAAGATGCCATTTCTGTCGCTGGCATACCAATGAGGGCGGGTTCTGAAATTTTTTCCAATTTCATTCCGCAAAACGACGCTACCGTAGTAACACGTTTATTAGATTCTGGGGCAACAATAACTTCAAAAACAACATTGGATGAACTAGCTGCATCCCCTAGAGCAACCACAAGCGTTGACGGTCCCATACTAAACCCACACGACCCACTCAGAGTCGCAGGAGGGTCTTCTGGAGGGAGTGCAATTTCTGTGTCAATTGGATCGACAGATATAGCTATTGGGACTGATACTGGAGGATCAGTTCGTGGACCTGCATCTTTCTGTGGAGTTTTAGGACTTAAACCAACTTATGGATTAATTCCACTCAATGGGGTTGTAGAAAATACTTATACTTTAGATCATGTTGGGATTTTCACTAGAGATGTTTTAACAATGGCAAAAGCTCTAGAATCTATTTCTGGAAAAGATGAGAAAGACCCGGCAAGCATGCAAGCTGCAGGGAAAAAGAATTATATCTCTGAAGGTTACATCGAAGCCCTTCAAACAAAACTAGATCCTCTTAACACGACATTCGGAATACTAGAGCAAGGGTTTGGGAAAGGAGTAGATGAAGAAATAGAACTAAAAACTAGAAAAACTATAGACGATCTCTCCGCAGAAGGGGCTACAATCAAAACTGTTTCAATGCCAAATATGGACGAGCATAAAGCACTGAAAGATTATATTTCTTACACTGAAACAGCAGTCCATTGGAGGGCGAGAGGTGCACCATATAGAAAAGGTGGATCAATGGACACAGAATATCAATCAACTTTTGTAGATCGTGCACAAGAAAAAGAATTCAAATTAGGTCATTATTATAAAGTTAAACTACTTACTGGGTGTTATCTAATAGAAAAAGATAATGGTCAAAAATACACACATTCTCAAGCAGCACGATCTCATTTCACAAACGAATTCAAAACTTTAATGGAAACTGTGGACGTTCTTGTAACTCCTACTATGGTTGGTCACCCACCACTTGTAGAAAATGCATCAGAACCTGGTTTCGACACCGGGAGAAACACTCGTATAGCAAATTTAACTGGTCTCCCTTCTATATCAATTCCAAATGGTACAATAAACTCGCTTCCCATCGGATTGCAATTAATTGGAAAAGAATTTTGCGAAGCGGAGTTGCTACGTTATACGGCAATGGTCCAAAATCTAACTTATAATTAATTCATAAATCTACTTAATAACTTCTTCGACCTTTAATTTAAACAGTCATTTAAGCATATACATCTCATTGGTGTGCATGGAAACCTATTTCTCCATGTATCGATTTTAATCGATTTAGGGCAGCTAGCTCAGTCAGGTAGAGCATCCGGCTTTTAACCGGATGGCCAGGGGTTCAAATCCCTTGCTGCCCGTACCCGAGAAAGGTTCAACTCTCCCACTGAATTGGGGTTCAACTCTCTTAGTTTTTCAACAATTATATAATATTCGGTATATCTCATTTTCTGGTGTTTATTTTAATTCCTTGGGGGTCATATTGCCAACCAACATGCCGCCAGATGAGTGATGTTAGGATAAGAAAACTGCTTCACCGAATGAATAAATTTCCCATTCTCTATTCTGGAACTTCAACCAAATAGAGGTTTGAATTTTGCATCTGATTTCTATCTGATTCGTAGATTATATGTTTTCCATCTC
>CAWVSO010000143.1:0-2196 GCA_963932585.1 uncultured euryarchaeote | reverse complement strand
TGAACCAAGAAAAATAGTTACTTTGGCCCCTAGTGCGGCTCAAACAATATGGGAAATTGGAGGGAATGAAAAGGTAATTGGTTTGACGCATTATGCAAAATATTTAGAAGGCGCATCAGATAGAGAAATAATTTCCAACATAGAAGGTGAAATCATTTTAGAAAAAGTTGTTTTGCTAGAGCCAGACCTGATCATAGCTCCGAGCATAGTTCCTGAAAGGACAGTGGAAAAATTAAGAGAATCTGGAATGATAGTTTATCATTCTTCTGAAATAAAAACCATTGAGGATATTATAGAAGAAACTAGATTGATTGGAAAATTATCTGGAGAATGTGAAGGAGCAGAAAGAATTGCAGATTGGATGACAATGAGTTTGAAAAATATTGCTGAAAGGACTATTGGGAAAGATAGTCCCACTGCAATTTATGTGTTCTATGGTTGGACAGCAGGGGATGAGACTTTGATTCATGAAGTGATTCGGAAAGCGGGTGGAAAAAATAGTGCCAAAATGATGGGAATTTCAGGGTATAGACAACTTAATGCAGAATTATTAGTTCAAGAGAGTCCAGAATGGATCATACTGAATTCTGATGAGCCGGAGGCTGCAAAAAATGATGAGATTCTAAGTTTGACTCACGCGGCTCAAGAAAGTAGAGTAATAATAATCCCAGTGGAATATATTAATCAGCCTGCCCCCCAGATCATAATTGCTATTGAAGAACTATCAAATGCATTCCATCCTGAAAGAGTCGTAGGCAGAGGGGAGAATAGTGCAGCAGATAGAAAGATGGATAAGACATATACAGGATTGAGTGACAAGAATCAGAAAATTAAATTTATTGCAATTTCAGCATTGTTAATTGTTATAATGGTCCTAATTAGAAATAGACAAAATAAAGAATTATAATTGTAATTGATTAACTTTGAGATATTCTCTGAGGAGTGACGTGGCATAAGATCCAGGGGGAAGAGTAAAAGAAAACTTTAGAGGATCTTCTTTTATTTCTAGGTTTGTTTTAGATAAAATGGGACGTATTGATCCAGAAGAACCAAATGGTTTGGGCAGATCAAAACTGGACGTAGACAGACCAGATTCCAATAGAACCTCCCTGACTATTTCCCCAGGGATTCCTGTGGGAATATTACTATTAAAACCAATAAGAGGTGCAGATATGAATGCACGGTGATTTTCTAAATGACGGTTTATAGAATCTAAATTGGTTTTTGTTGCTATTTGAGACTTGGAAATATTAGGTAGATTTATTCCTTGAATATTTTTTGAAAAACAAACTGTGTCTCCTACGATAGCCCTTTGAAAAGGTATATTTTTGCGGATGCGGAGAGTTAAGATATTATTGAAAAGATAAGACTGTACAGCATGAATTAAAAGCATTTGTAAATTCCGAGGTAATGTTCTGAGGGCAATTTCATAGTCTTCTTCGGTGTCGCTTCCAGTACGTATTAAAGATTTTAACATATTCCTTTCATAAGATAGCCATGGAGGAAATACCGACAGTGCAGTTTCCCAGTCTTGATTTGACTGAACAAATTTTCTAGCCTTTTGAGTTTCAATTGGTTCGGATTCTGATGGAGTACCTATGTAAGAAAGGACTGCGCTTTTCCATTCTTTGCGTGCGATGCAAAGTCCAACTATATGAGTTATAGCCCGGAGAGATCCAAAACGTTGATGTCCGAAATAGTTTGGGAAAGATAGTTCACCTTGTCCAAATATTGTTAGATCATTAGATATTTTTGAAATGTTTTGCAAATTCGAGGGGTTATGAATGGTTATATCGAAAATGTTACCGTTCAAATCTCCGAAATTTAATTGCCGACCAAATCTACCTAATGGTTGCGTAGTTGCCCCAGGTATAGGCGGAAAGTGGTCGTTTGATTTTGTTTTAATTGAGAATAATTGGGTTGTAAGTGCACGTTTGTCTTTTGTCCCGGCCCAAGAGATATTTTCTAGCGGTATTTTTAGTCTATGAGATAGTTCGCGTGAAAATGAATTCGTATCCCAATTGAGAAGTGTTGCACGAATGATTAAATGTGGAAATATTGAAGCATCTGCTGAAAGGGGCTGATAATTTAAGAATTCAATTTCGCTGACACAGAAATCTTCAGGTGAATTGCGTAGTTGTCCCCCTATCCCTTCGTGGTCGCTTATGAAATAATTAATTCCAATAGAACATTCTT
>CAWVSO010000142.1:0-2199 GCA_963932585.1 uncultured euryarchaeote | reverse complement strand
ATTATTCAAAAATTCTGCCAATCCTTCAAATTTAGAATCTATAAATTTTAATAGTGATTCTGCATATTCTTCAACGCCCAATTCTATAAATTCTGAATTATTTGCCCTTGTGGTAAGGACCTGTTTTGTTCTAGATCCATCTCGATAAACTGTCACACCTTTGCCACCATTCTTGTAGATGTATCTGTATACTTCATCCATCTCCTCCATGGTCGCATCATTTGGAAAATTACATGTCTTAGAAATTGCAGAATCCACGCCTTCTTGACATGCACATTGAACTCCTGCATGTTCTATTGCAGTAATCTCTGAAGAAACAACAAACAAATCTCCAATTGAATCTGGAACCAATGTCAATCCCCCAATTCCGTCGTATGAATTATTTTTCATTTGCTCAACTGCTTCTGTTTTAACAGCTTCTACATCTATTCCATTTGCTTCGATCACTCTTAAGAAATAGTCATCAAATTCTACCAACATTTCATCTCCCTGAACGTCATCTGAAACATTTTTGAAATAAGCCACACTGTATATTGGTTCACACCCTCCTGTTGTATTGGCAATCATACTAGTTGTTCCTGTAGGTGCAATGGTCGTAGTGTTGTGATTTCGAATGGAAAATCCGTCTTTCCAATCAGTTGGGTTCAAACCAGTTTCTCTCACAAACCATTCTGCATATTTAACAGGGTCTGCGTATTTCGAATCTGGCCAATTTTCAAACGCGCCTCTAACAATAGCCAATTCATGAGATGTCCATTTAGAAACATGATTGATATGGACCATCACCTGCTTTGCCAATTCATTTCCTTCTTCTGAACCGTAACGTACCCCTACCTGAACATACATTTGTGCTAGTCCCATGATCCCCAAACCAATTTTTCTATTCTTGTGAACTGTTTCTTCTATTCGTTTAACAGGGAAATCTGACATAGTACACACATTTTCAAGAAAACGTGTGCCTAGTTTTATTCTTCTATCCAATTCATCCATATCTATGGATTCGTGCATGAATTCTTTTATTAATTCAGGAATCTGGGTCAAATCTTTATCTTTAGACCATTCCCTCCAATCAATCGCATCGACCGAAACAACAGTTGAAAGATTAATGTGTCCCAAATTACATGCTTCATATTCCATCAAAGGTTGTTCTCCACATGGGTTTGTTGCAAGAATCTCATACGGGGACGAATCTCCTGTAGGGGTAGATTCCACAGGGAATGAGTGTAGTTGGTTCACCCTATCCATATATATTATTCCTGGTTCTCCATTTTCCCAAGCCCCTCTAACAATTCGTTCCCACAGAATCGAAGCTGGCACTGATAAAGGCTCTCCAATAGTGATGTAATCCCCCATGTCATATCTATCATACATCTCCAAGGTGTATTTTGTAGATATGTGTGGGTTTCCGGTTCTAGGATTCAGCAAAGTATAGCTTTCATTTTTCGATAGGGCTTCCATAAATTCATCTGTAACTCCAACAGAAACATTAAAGTTGGACAAATGTCCCTCAACCGCGTTACGAAGGTGTTTTGGCACGCGTCCATTCTCATCAATAAGCTGTCTAGCTTCGTTCAATGCCTCATTAAATGTGGTGTAGGAGTAGTCATCAGGATCATTCAATTTGAGGCTATGTGCAAGAGAAACATCCTTATTTTTTGCGTGAATAAACTCGATTATGTCTGGGTGTGAAATGCGCATTATTGCCATTTGAGCACCTCTTCTAGATCCTCCCTGCGCAATAGTTTCACACATCTGATCAAATGTTTCCATGAATGTTATGGGTCCAGAAGCAATGCCCCCCGTTGAACCAACGGTATCACCATATGGCCTTATTCTCCAAAATGCATATCCCATCCCGCCACCCGATTGAAACACTTGAGCTGCTTCCAATGCAGTCTGATGGATGTCTATTATATCGTCTTGAGGCGAGTCCACAAAACATGCAGAAAGCTGTTGAAGATCGTCGCCTGCATTCATTATAGTCGGAGAATTCGGCATGAACGAAAGATCTTCCATAAATTCACAGAATTGTTTTGCAACATTTTCAACATGAACTCTAATCTTCTCAGGGAGTGATGGGACTATGGTGTCGTAACTAAATTTACTGACATTGTGTTCTGTCAACAAAATTCCTTTTTCGTCCGCGTCGATAATTTTCCCTTTAGTCGAACCAATGTCCCCAAAAATCTCTTGAATTAG
>CAWVSO010000141.1:0-2244 GCA_963932585.1 uncultured euryarchaeote | reverse complement strand
AGAACACGTTTGGCTCATAATAGGGTCGCCAGCTGTTGATAAAGACGGGATTCATAAAGATACTGCGTAAAATTATAAACGTTGAAAAACTATAATATCCAATGCCTTGGGAAGAAAAAATAGAAGAACGATTGAACACCGTAGTTTCTGGAAGATATTTTGCAGGTATGTGGAAATGTTTCCTTTACCCGATTGGGTTATTGTTTATTCTACTTCTTCTTGCAGCAACGGGGAGCATAGTAGGGTTTTTTATAGTTCTGATTGGGATAATCATGGTATTTATTGGTGCATTCTTCGGCACTGTGTTGTATCTGCACGCTGATGCGGTTAATTTGAAGGCAATGCATGGGCTGAGCAAACGTGCATGGCCCTATTGCATTGCATTTATATTTATCGGTTATTGGTCAGTGTTAATCTACTATTGGACAAGACGTGGTTTAATACAAAGAGCAGGAATGACTGAAGAACAACTCACATGGGAAGATCGAATCTTACATTATATGTATAGAAATAATGGTAGATAGTGTTCGTTGTTTTCTGCTGAGATGGAGGGATTTTGACCTATATATTTAGCGAGCCGAGAGGGATTTGAACCCACGACATACGGATTAAGAGTCCGCCTTTCTACCTGACTGAAATACCGGCCCTAAAATAAGTATAAGAGATACATTGAAATAGGTTTCTATGTCTTAAAATGTTGATTGAGTAGGTTATTTTTGTTCTTTTTTCTTCTTCTTAGATGCTATGCGTTCGATTATATCATTTACCAAGACTATGTCTCCTACCGCCCTGACCCACCTATAAGGTATTAAGACACCTCTAGCGTCTGAATCATACCCCTCAAATAATGCCGGGTTTATATTCGATACTGCTATCGAGGTTATTGCCTCGTCAATTGTGTTTATTTGCACATCTTCCACTTCGCCTACATAGATACCATTATTTGAAAATACTTCACGTCCGATGAGATTAGTGATTTCTTGAAACCCCGCTTCCATGGCCAATCATATGCCCGGCGAAGTATTCAATGCTTCGTAGTTGAGGAGCGGACAAATACACATATATAAGGGTCAAAAAATGAGTTGAAAATGGGTTTGGGAGTTTGACATTGCCATAGTAAGATATTTGATGCTCAAAAATGGAAAGGGTTTATGGCAGTTGATCCTTCCACCGATCCCAGGTCGGACTACAAATATAGTGGAGGGGAGATCAATAGAAAAGACCTTGTTATAGAACTTCAAAAAATAGTTAAAGGAGAGGTTAGATTTGACAGTTATACTAGGCACCTTTATGCAACAGATGCAAGCATATACGAAGTTACTCCGATAGGAGTTGTATTTCCTAAATGTACAGATGATGTTGCAAAAGTTGCGGCGTATTGTGCAGAAAGGAAGATACCAATACTCCCCAGAGGCGGGGGGACTTCGCTGGCAGGTCAAGCTGTGAATGAGGCAGTTGTTCTTGATTTTACGAAGCATATGAACAGTGTTTTAGAGATAGATCCAACTGAAAAAAGAATACGCGTCCAGGCGGGGGCATATTTGGGCAGCATAAATAAAGAATTAAAACCAAATGGGTTAAAGTTCGCCCCAGATCCAGCATGGGCAGATAAAAGTGCCATAGGTGGAGCAATTGGAAATAACTCAACGGGGTCGCATTCATTGGTTTATGAAAAAACCGATGCATATATTGAATCGTGTGAAGTCGTCCTGTCAGATGGTACAATACATAGTTTTGGCGAAATTTCAGTTGAAGATCTTAAAAGCGAAATCGATAGTGGCAGTATTATTTCGGACATATATTCAGAGATATATCAAATATTTGAAGAATTTGGAAATGAAATTGTGGATAAATATCCAGATTTGAATAGAAATGTGTCAGGGTATAATTTAAAGAAATTATACAAAGAATATAAAAATGGAAAAATTAATTTGGCGCATTTAATTTGTGGAAGTGAAGGGACTCTTGCGATAGTTACAGAAGCCACATTGATTTTGGTAGACATTCCTAAAAGGAAAGAAGTCATTCTTTTCGCATATGAAAATTTGAAGTTGGCGATGGAAGACGTATCTTCTATTTTAGATCATGGCCCAGCAGCAGTTGAGGTGATGGATAAAATCTTATTGGATTTGGCTAGAGAGACGATAGAATTCCGAGATATTACAGATACGATCCCAGATTCTACAGAGGCATTGTTACTCGTAGAATTTTATGCAGAGAATAATAGAGATGGTAAAGAAAAAA
>CAWVSO010000140.1:0-2244 GCA_963932585.1 uncultured euryarchaeote | reverse complement strand
AAAAGAGATGTGGTTGTTATTGGACCGGGATTGGGTGATGAAGTTGAAACGTTAGATGCAGTTAAGATATTTCTTGAAAGTTACGAAGGAAAAATAGTTATTGATGCTGATGCACTGAAAGCTGTGAAAGAAGTTAGATCCAATGCCGAAATAATATGCACCCCTCATAAAAAAGAATTCGCAGGTATGGGTGGTGGAAAAATAAAAGGTGATTTATCTGAAAAAATGAGATTGGTTGAAATACTTGCTAAAAAAATGAGCAATGTATTATTGGTTAAAGGGGATCAAGATATAATCTCAAATGGTGAGATAACCAGAGTCAATAGAACGGGGAATTCTGGGATGACAGTTGGAGGTACAGGAGACATACTTGCAGGAGTTGTTGGAGGATTATTTTGTACACAAGATAGCATAACAGCATCCACAATAGCCGCTTATGCGGTAGGAAAATCTGGCGATGTTGCTGTAAAAGAAAAAGGTGGTTTTGGAATAATTCCTTCGGACATACTCCAACACATTCCAAGATCTTTAGGATTAAATAATGAGTGATAAAATGACACATATAGATGCATCCGGAGATGCAAATATGGTAAACATAGGGGATAAAATAAATAGTTTTAGAAAGGCTAGAGCCAGGGGAGAAATCAGGTTGAAAGATTCAACAATAGAAGATATTGAAAAGGACCTAGTTGCCAAAGGCAGTGTTTTGACCGTGGCACGTATTGGGGCGATTGATGCGGTCAAACATACATGGGAAATGATACCCCTGTGTCATCAAATAGATATAAATGGAATCGACGTTCAGTTCGTCATCGAGAAAAATAAAATAATTATTGAGGTTGAAGTTGAAACTTTTGGAAAAACTGGTTGTGAAATGGAAGCGATTATGGGAGTTAGCGTGGGGTTAAATGTAATATTGGACATGGTTAAATCTCTTGAGAAAGATGACAATGGACAATATCCGTTAACTTCGATTGGACGGATTGAAATAGTGGAAAAAACAAAGGAAAATTAGCGTTGTATTTATTCACTAAGCTAACGAATATAATACATGGACATTAATCCTCAACAGCTAGGAATAGAGTTTGGATCAGGAGCAGTTATTGGTGCAATAATAGGGTTTACTGCGAAAAAAATGGCCAAGATAATCGCCGTTATAATAGGGATTGAATTGGTGCTTTTTAGGCTTTTGGAGTCTAGAGGAATACTCCAGGTTAATTGGGTAGGCATAGAGAAATATTTTCCAAATATTGGTGAAATGACTATAACTAATACTCCCCCTGAATGGATGGTTTCGATGATATCTAGCTTGTCTATTGGAGCAGGGTTTATAGGAGGATTTCTTTTGGGATTCAAACAGGGATAAAATTCATTAAAAATGATAATTATGAATTTTTAATAATATGAGTTTCTGCATCACCTTGAGAAAGTCCGTTGACTAGATTGTAGAACTCTCCTTGCAATCCAGCAGGGAACCTAACTACCCCTATCCAAGATCCATCGTTTTGCCATTCTTCACGGTCGAGTTTTCCAAATGCACGGACTTGAGATTGTGCTTTTCCAGCATATGTTGAAGTGAACTTTACAGCAATGGATATTTCTTCAAATCTAATTGGTATTATGGGCCTAAGAGCATTAAGGGCAGTTTCAACTTGGCTTTCTGCTGATTTCAAAGCATCTACCTTGAACCCAGCTTGGTCTAGTGCTGCTTCGATTCTTGCTGGTGGATGGGGCGAATTGTTCATTTGAGGATTGATAGCATTTCTAGTTATGATAGAAATAAGCTTTCTATGTTTTTGAGCTTGCATTGATCGGCGTTGATCGGCGGTTATTTGAATATCTCCGCGCCGAATGATTTCTGGGATTATGTCTGCCGGATCAGTAGTATCAAAAACTTTTTTTAGATTTTCTTCTGCGGGACGATCACCACGGGAAACGTCTTCGAATACATCCATAGCCGCAACTACATCCTCTATGTTTCCATCGAAATCCCCAGATCGAATTAAAAGTGCAGCGTCTGGATCGACTAGGACTTCAAATCGCGAGCCAGATTTTTCTAGACGGGCTACAACAGCTTTGTCAAGTGAGATCATAGATAAACATAGGTTTGAGAGATGAAAAACTTGTGTGGAAATATGCAGCAGTAAGAATCTATTTTTTTGAGGTTTTATCTTCTGACGGCAGAAGTTTTAATTTTTTGATATGTTTAGATATCTCATCAGATGAAACAGTTCTAAAAGATTC
>CAWVSO010000139.1:0-2282 GCA_963932585.1 uncultured euryarchaeote | reverse complement strand
AAAACTTAGGACGTTGCAACGACATGTGCGAGTATATTATTCCACACAATTTTCATTTTTTCACTTGTTAATTCAACTAGGTCATCGAGAGAACTTTCCGAATCAGATGAAACCAAACCCAAATCACGGATGGCTTTGGTAGAAGAAACGTGGTGAACGTGTACCGAGTTATCTAAGGGAGACTCATATACTACTGTTGTACAGGGGAGCATTCCAGCAATAGCAGGGTCAATTTTCAAAGTATGGTATGCAATTTGAGGGTGGCAAACTATGATCAATGCAACTTTAGATACCTTTTCCCCTATAGTGCCTTGAATCATTTTATCGAGATAACTTACATTTATGGTTTCAAAATCTGCAAGTTCGTGTTCTAGTTGAACTGCAATAACAGCATCTTCAAATGGCATGTCTATTGTGGTGTGAAGGGCACTTGTTGCGGTGAGGCTCTGTTTCGAGATATTGTTTGTCATAGTTGAATTAATTCTGATCATGATGGTTAAAAGTTTGGGTTGGCATAAGTTCCTTTTTCGATGAGTAAAAATTAAACAGAATCGTTAAACCCTGCGGAGTAGCAGATACCATATGAGTGATACAATAGAGTCCGGAATATTTCGCTGCATTTCTTGTGGGATTAATATATCAGGAACGGATGCAACTTCATTCGGTTGCCCCGACTGCGGTGTAGTAATATCGAGATGTTCGAAATGTAAGAAACAAAGTAATAGGTATAGATGTCCAAAATGCCATTTTGAGGGCCCATAAGTATGGGAACTGTTGCCGCTAGAATACAGATAATGCCAGACACGGCTGACATAGATATCGAAAAATTAGAAAAGGATATTGAACTAGCCGTGCCAGGGGGTGCAACATTAAAAGGCATTGAAAGAAAACCAATCGCATTTGGATTGATTGCACTATATCCAACTGTGTTAATTCCAGATGGAGAGGGCGGAACGGACTCTGTCGAACAAGCGTTTTCTGAAGTTGAAGGTGTGGGGAGTGTAACCGTTGAAGCTATGGGTAGGATTTAATACAGTCTAGTAAGTTATTTATGTATACTGAATTAATATAAGAGAGTTATACATTATGCCAAGTTCCCATGGACCCCGTAGTAAAACGCGTAGAAAGCTAGCAAATAGCCTTCGCAATAGAGGAATATCCCCACCCCAAAGGATAGTCCAGCAATTTGAGAATGGCCAGAAAGTACATCTCAAAATAGATCCGAGCGTGCCAGATGGAAGGTTCCACCCTAGATTCAATGGACACACAGGAGAAATACTCGGAAAACAAGGATCTGCGTGGAAAGTTAGGATTACAGATGGCGGGAAGGTAAAGGACCTAATATCCGTTTCTGCCCACTTAAAGGCTCAGAAAAATTAATAAAAATGACCATATTTCAAGAGATTGTTTCAGAAGAATATCTGACCGTATCAGAGGTAAAGACCCTTTTAGATAAAATAGAAAAAGAACGAGCTGAAGACGACGAAAGGAGTTTGCCATATGAATTGGCAAGAACAATAGAACATGTTAATCGTTTTGCCATATTGAGTTCTGCAGATTCAAAGAAACTGGTGAAAGAATTATTAATTTTAGAAAAGGTTAATGACCGCGTTGCATGCAAAATTGCAGACATACTCCCTCGAACGCGAGACGAGCTCAGATCGGTTTATGCTCAAAATCGCCACACATTAGATGGTGACGAACTAGATGCGATTTTATCAGTAGTTGCGCAGTATATCTAAATTTTTCGCAAAGCTGAAAAATTGTTCACTGCGGTTTTTAATTTAGAGGCACACCTCTTGTTTATATGGGCAAAATGCATTATACAATATAGGTGAATTGTTCCAATGGAAGTTTGTAAAGTCATCATTTTAGATTATTTTACGCAAACGATGAACAAGAATACTAGTCGGCCTTACCATAGGGAGAAAATATTGCAAGTCGTGGACGAGAGTTGTTTTAGACTTTATAAGGCCGTCCTAAGAGACGATATCGTTTACAAAATTGGTGACAAAATAGAGCTAAAAGATAGTTTGGAGTGGTTAGAAAACATTCAAAGCATAAACTACATGTCTTTGACATCGGGTTCAAAAATAGAGCTAGAGCACACCATTAGGACCATTATTGAAGACGATGTTAAAAAATTTATTAGTTTCTATAATCATTCGACCCCAATTAGTATCCGTTTGCACCAGTTAAATTTACTCCCGGGGGTTGGAGGAAAACTCCGTGATAAAATACTCCAAGAAAGGAAGAAAAATAAATTTGAAAATTTTGATGAC
>CAWVSO010000138.1:0-2326 GCA_963932585.1 uncultured euryarchaeote | reverse complement strand
GGTTGGAAATCATTATCGTCGACGGGGTATCAAACCCGCCTCTAGAAAGGATAGAAAGTACCTTTCCTTTATTCCTAGAAGTCAAAACTTCTTCTAGGCCATTAACCCATGGAACGTTCAACAAAGAATCGATCACACCGCCTTCCATTATCCTAGCAGGATACACAAACCCTACATCTATATTCTGCAAATCCACAGGGTTAGTTTGAGATATTGGCAATTGTCTCGAGTATGCTTGAATATTTCTTGAAATTATCCCTCTATTTTTCAGCGGAATTTCCATTCTAGAAAAAGTTTCTTCATGAGTTATAACTGCTAATTCAAGCATGTTTTATTCTAAAAACTCTTAAAATTCAAATTTATCGTTATCCTTTACTCACTTATTTTATAAGTTCTTGTCCTCTGTCAACTACTATCCTGCATGGCGGCGATAGTTTATTATATGCGCGTCTTAGTGATTCCTTGGCTGCATCCACTTTATCAACCTCACAATACACTGTAAAAATTATATCTCCACTTTTCACTCTAGCTGCAGTGCCAACTGGTTTTCCAAAAGCCAACCGCATACCATCAGACACACGATCTGCTCCAGCACCCGTTGCTACTTTATTCTCTCGAAGAATTTGATGCGGGAATTTATTTATTAATAAACGATAATTATTCTCTCCCATAGCGATGACCAAATGACGATTGCATGTTAATCTGGCAGCTTCAAGAGCTCCATGCCTAAGTTGGCATTCTTCATCGACTCTCAAAGTAACTTTTATAGGGAACTCTGCTGGGGATTTATTCAAATCTCCCATTATGTGGCGTACGATTTTCGATCCAGGAATTCCGGTTACATAGTCTCTTCGTGTATAAGCAACTTTGTTCGTTTTCCTATACATTGACGCGGGCTTTCGAGCCATAGTTACCAGAGATGAGCTCCCATCCCTGCATAAAGCCTTCGAACTGTATCCTGTATTTTATTATAAAATCCCCTAAAATATCTATATATTTTTTTGACTGGCAGACAAAAGTCTGCCATAGGCTTATTAATATCTGTGTCACAATATATTATACTCCTGCTCGTGAAAACCCATCTCAGCGGCCATTTCGTCGCTGAATTCGCCTCGACAACTAGGAAATCGGCGGGAGTACGATGCCCCGCGATGGCAATAATTGCCATCGTGCGGGTTCCACTTATATATTTTTTATAAACTAAATGGCTGGTCTTATTCTTTTCCAGTTAAAAGTCCAGACCATTTGTCCATTATCTTTCGTTTCAGCTCAGGAGATGCTTCTGCAACTTTTGAAAAATCATCTTTCTTTTCATACGGGATGCATGCATCTACCATAATTCTAGAATTCAACGGTACATGCTCATCTACTTCTGGGACTGATTTATGCGCCCATCCGCCATCTGAAATTTCAATATCTCTCGCTGGAAGACACCTGGATGCCATAGCCCAAGCCACCTGATTCAAATCAGTAATATCAATGTCATCATCTACCACTATGGTCCATCTATTCGATTGTCCACCTGCTCTGCAATGAGCCGCTATATGTGCAGTTTGACGAGGGTGGCCTGGGTATCTATTCTTTATACTAATTATATTGAATAATCTCGATCCTCCTGCCTCAGTTCTCCACACACCTGTCACATTAGGGACACCTGCGGCTTCTATCTGGTCCCACAAATTTGCTGAACGTGTTAGGCTTTTGTGGTATGAATAGTCATAAGGTGGCTTTGCAGGAACTGCACAAGCCATTATGGGATCGTTTCGGTGATACATGGCTTCGACCCTGACCAGTGGCTCTGGACCTGCATCTCTGCCATAATACCCTGCCCACTCACCAAATGGACCTTCAATCTCAGTTTCCAACCCTTTGCCTTTCCAAGGTCCTTCAATTTCTGCATCTCCTGGGTATATCCAACCTTCAATTGCTATCTCTGCATTTGCAGGAATTGGAATCCCTGTAACTGGGCCTTCGACAACTGGAAATGGCTCCCCTCTAACTGCACCTGCTGGTCCATATTCTCCCCATTCAGTCTCGTGATGCAGTCCAATAGATGCAAATATGAATAAGGTCGGATCCTGGCCAAAAGTTGCAGCTATTGGCATGGGTTCATCTGAGTTTTCAAAGTGGTCCATTATATCCAACCAGCCATGCTTGCCTTCTACCAGAAATGCACCTAATCTATTCTTATCAAAAACTTGCATTCTATAAGTCCCTAAATTAACACGTCCATCAACGGGATTTTTTGTTATGATGCAATCTGCAGTCCCTATAAAGCGTCCTCCATCTAGCTCGTGGTGCATAGGGACGGGAAGGGAAAGTAAAT
>CAWVSO010000137.1:0-2340 GCA_963932585.1 uncultured euryarchaeote | reverse complement strand
AAATCTAAAAATGCATTACTAGATTTTATTAGAGGAGTGCCGCCTTCGCCTAAAGTTATAGGTTCTTCAGGTATCAAAGGGAGAAGTTCTTTATACCTCCACATATCTGAAATGTTTTTTCCATCCCCAAATGGGAGTAAATCGTGGTTAAGAGAATCCTGATCAAATATTACCTTCAAGACGCCTTTCTTATTAGATTCGTTGCATTTTGGACAGCCTTTTGGGTATCCCCCAGGACCATAGATGGTTTTGCAAGTTGAACATTCTAGATTGTGGTCCATATATTCTTAACAATTCGTGGTGACTTTAACGTGTCTTTGAATGGTTTAGATATCCATATGTGATGAAATGTTTGGATTGAAATATAGAATTGCTTGAAAAATAAGAAGTGATTGCAGAGTGGTTTAAAAGATAGATACTTAGTCGGATTTTCGCCCGCGAATATACTCGTCGAGATCCATGTTTTCCCATATTTCTCTTGGAGGTTCGCAGTGTGGCGGGTAGTCTACATCGAGTGGTTTTGTAGCATCGATGAATAGTTTGGTATCGACCCCACCATGTGTGTCGGGCCATCCGCGTCCAGTTGTAGCAACCGGTATTAGATTTTCTACATATGCGTCTTTAATAAAATTAAAATCCCTGTCTGGGCGAGATTTCATTGCTATTGCCCACCAGACATCATGAGGATCCCTAATATTTTGTTCTTCATCTACGACGGTTATTATCTTTGGAAAGTATTTTGCGGATGCTGCAGCTATTGCTGCTTGTTTTCCGATACCAGGATATTCATTTCTTACTTGAACAATTGCCACAGTTCGACTAGCTTCTGCTGGCATAAATACATCCATAACCTGAGATACTGAATCTTTTGCTTTCCTATAGATATCGACTTCCATGGGGAGCTTTCCTATGTTTACGTGTTCCACCCCAGGGTTGTAAACATCAAAATAAATGGGATCTTTTCTGTGAGTTATTGCAGTTATTTCACATACAGGAGATTCACGTTCCTTTCCGAGCAGATATGTGAATTCACAGAATGGACCTTCTTTTTCTCGAACATGTGGGTGTATTATCCCTTCAACAATGAGTTCTGCATTTGCAGGTACTTTGAGATCTACAGTTTCACAATCAACTAATTCTAGAGGTTCATCCATAACACCCCCGATTGCATGGTATTCATCTTCGACGGTTTGGACTTGACAACCATAGATAAATGCAGGATGGTGTCCAACTAC
Source organism: uncultured euryarchaeote (assembly GCA_963932585.1). Taxonomy (GTDB): domain Archaea; phylum Halobacteriota; class Halobacteria; order Halobacteriales; family Hikarchaeaceae; genus Hikarchaeum. The sequence continues at coordinate 1,105 of CAWVSO010000137.1, read as the reverse complement.
AGCGGCAAATTCCAAAGGTTCGTCTCTAGCTTCGTGTTGGCTTAGGATAGAATATGCATGAGTGCCTTGGGCAAAAAATATCCCGGTCTTTCGAGGGGACTTTTTCATCATGCGATAGATTCCAGTGTTATATCTAGAGTTTTCCCCGTCATAAAGAACTAAAACTTCCCCGTCCATGAAGGGCGCGGGTTCTTCTGCTGTGTGGCTCAAGAGAGGTATCTGATTGAGATCTGCATCATCTCCTATTTTGATTACATCCTTGACAGGGCCAGTGGATACTTCAATAGGGGGTATGGGGTTAGTAACACGTTTTGTGTACTCTTTTATTGCTTGTTTTGGCGTTGCATCTATCCCGAGTGCCATTCTGTAATCAGTACCGCAGAGGTTGGTGAGAACGCGCCAATCAGGAAATCCTTTGACATTCGTGCAGAATACAGCAGGATATGCTCCATTTGGCTCGTCTTGTAGTTTTCGAACTATAGACGCGATTTCATATTTGGGGTCGACTTCTTTGTCAATATATGCTAGTTGGGAGGGGGATTCGCGTTCCAAAATTTCTAGATAGGTTCTGAGATCTTTTGCCATTATGCTTGAGATAAGACTTAACTAATTCATAAAGATATCTTATTTGGATTTAATAAGAGACCATAGCGGATAGGTTTTAATCATTCCAGAAATAAAAATGAAGTATGCTTTCGTTTATAGGGATGGGTTTATATGATGAAAAGTCAGTTACAATTAGAGGTTATGAAGCAATTAAAGAAGCAGATTTAGTTTTTCTCGAACGGTATACAAGTAAGCTTTTTGGAACGACTATAGAAGACCTAAATAGATATTATAATACAAACATTGAGACCCTTAGAAGAAAAGATATTGAGCTCGAACCAGAAAAAATACTTGAATTCGCGAAACGAAAAAAAGTAGCTATATTAATTGCAGGAGATCCGATGGTTGCAACGACTCACGTTGACCTTAGGCTCAGAGCCCATGATTTGGGCATTGAAACTTCCATAATACATGGGACTAGTGTAATGACGGCAATTTGTGGACTTACAGGGTTACAAAATTATCGTTTTGGCAAATCCACTACGATACCGTTTGATTC
>CAWVSO010000136.1:0-2343 GCA_963932585.1 uncultured euryarchaeote | reverse complement strand
CACGTAGAAATGATCGCGCATTCATCAAATTCAAAAAAAGAATCAAAGATTCTGATCAATTTAAACTCGAAGGAAACGTTTTCGATAACGCGACTTATGCTGCGCTATACAAACTAGTCCAAGAAGGGCATCTATCTGCTCTTGGTGGCCCTATATCTTCTGGAAAAGAGGCTATAGTTTTTGAAGCTTATGGTGCAGAAGGAAGAGAAGTTGCAGTCAAGATATATCTGATAAATTCCTCTGCATTCAGGCAGATGAAAGAATATTTAACAGGCGATCCTCGATTTCATGGAATCAGTTCTGATAAAAAAGACATAGTTATCGCATGGACACGGAAAGAATTTGCCAATCTCACAAGGGCGATGTCTGCGGGCGTGAGGGTTCCAGAACCTATAGCAGTTAAAAGAAACGTCCTGGTGATGGAGCTAATAGGTACTGAAAACAACATAGCCAAAAAATTACAAACTGTCAATCTTGAAAACCCCGATGTGGCATATCAAATTATCAAAGATTTCATGCGCAAATTACATTTATCTGGGCTTGTCCATGGAGATTTATCTGAGTATAACATATTGGTTCACCAAGGAGAAATATGCATAATAGATATAGGTCAAGCTGTCACTCATCAACATCCAAACGCATCGAAATATTTACTTCGAGATTGCAAAAATATCTCTAAATTTTTCCATCGCATGGGCGTTGAAACTTCCATAGAATCACTCTATAAATTCATAACCCAACCATAAACTATTACGCTACTACTCGGGCACAAAAGCAAGATCGCCCTTGAAAAAGGTTTAACCTTCTCCAAAGAAAAATCTGATCTATATGCAATATGTGAAGATTCCACAAAAAAGACTTGGGGCCCTCATAGGAAACGAAGGGGCAACAATGCGCAAAATAGAATCTCGAGCACATGTTAGGTTAAAAATAGATTCAGAAACCCATCAAATTAGGATAGAGCACACAGGAAATCCAATCGACGAGTTAACTGCTGCAGATATAATTAAAGCTATAGGACGTGGATTCAAACCCAGGGATGCTCTATTATTGCTTAAGGACGAAACAATGACGTTCGAATTAATCGACATCAAACGTTCCTCGAGGAATGAAAACGATTTAAGGAGGCTAAAAAGCCGATTAATAGGGAAGCATGGAAGGTCTCGCGAATTAATGGAAGAGCTAACTGGGGCAAAAATATCTATCTATGGTTCTACACTTGGAATTATAGGGTCATATAACCAAGTAGAACTAGTCCGTTCTGCTGTTGAAATGATACTAGATGGGGCACGTCATGGTTCTGTTTATGGATTTCTCGAGCGTAAAAGACAAGAGGCAAATGAGTCAAAATTCGATCAATTCTTTTAATCGGTCTTTCATTTAATCATTTATGCCCTCTAGCTTCGAAAATTTTATATAGAATAGCAAACAGATAAGATAGTTATTATGGCTCAACAGCTAGGCGGTCAGCCGCTGATTATTCTGGCAGGAGGTAACGAACGTACCACTGGGCGAGACGCACAATCGATGAATATTACTGCAGGTAAAGCTGTGGCAGAAGCAATTCGTACCACACTTGGTCCGCGCGGAATGGACAAAATGCTAGTCGATAGTTCTGGAACTGTCGTTGTTACCAATGATGGGGCAACCATTCTAGCAGAAATGGATATAGATCATCCTGCAGCAAACATGATTGTGGAAGTTGCAAAAACACAAGAGGATGAGGTTGCAGATGGAACAACCACTGCAGTTGTATTGGCTGGTGAATTTCTACAACAAGCAGAGACACTTCTCTCCCAAAAACTTCACCCAACTACAATTACACAAGGTTATAGACAAGCGGCATTAAAAGCCAGAGAAATTCTTGATGGAATAGCAATCGATGTTTCCACAACCGATACTGATGTATTAGAAAAAATAGCGTCAACTGCAATGACTGGAAAAGGTGCAGAAAGTGCAAAAGATCTCCTTTCACGTCTGGTAGTTGAAGCAGTGACTTCTGTAAGTGACAAAGATGGTATTGATCTCGAAAACATACGGATACAGAAAGTAGTTGGCGGATCAATAAATGAATCTGAACTAATAGTTGGTGTCTTAGTCCAGAAAGAAAGAGTGCAAGAAAACATGCCTTACCAAGTCTCAGATGCAAACGTAGCAATATATGGTGGCAAATTCGAAGTTAAAGAAACAGAACTCGATTCTGAAGTGAACGTAACCGATCCCGCAGAATTGCAGCTCTTTTTAGATCAAGAAGAACAACAACTTCGGGGCATGGTGGAAAAACTAACCGAGTTAGATGTAAATGTTCTATTTGTGGATAAAGGCATAGATGATATAGCTCAA
>CAWVSO010000135.1:0-2359 GCA_963932585.1 uncultured euryarchaeote | reverse complement strand
TGTAGTCATAGTGTATTTCGTAGGTTTCGTAGTTACTCTATGGTCTTTATTCATAGCAATGGTCAACTTCAAACTCCGAAACGATCCTGGTGGAACTGTGATTTTGCAAAGGATCATAAACGGCGAGACTCAGCTCGTAGAAGTGCCAAAATCTGCAATGCGTGTAATCGGTGGCGTCCCCGAATCCAATCCTGTTGGAACAATTGGAATTCTTGGAAATTTGCCCCAAACTCCAAACTCTCCAAATATGCTGGGCGAAGATGCAGAAATAGATAGACTATAATTTGTTTTTATCTTCCGAAGCAAACTCATTTCACTACAGACATCAAAAATATTTTATGACCATTTGCCAAACATGCGGGGTTCATGAAAACATGCCATTTTCATGTAGGTATTGCGGCGGTACATTTTGCAGCAGCCACCGTCTCCCGGAAAACCATACCTGTAGTGGACTCCAACAATGGGGTGATCCTTTGACCACTAATCTTAACTCTTCCATGACTGCATCCAACTTACTACAGATATTTTCGCTTCGCAGATTATTTCCAAGTTTTAATGGAAACCTAACTTATCTTTTCATAGCTTTGATGTGGGTGACATTCATTTTCCAATGGATTGTGCTTATCTTTTTTGGCATCGGAACACATAACGCTCTTTTCACAGCTTCAACTGCTCATCCAGAGTATGTTTGGACTTGGATTTCTTCTATTTTCGCGCACTCACCTTTCAGATTTAGTCATATTCTTCTCAATAGCATAGCACTATATTTTTTCGGTCCTAGCGTAGAACGATACATAGGTCCTAAGAGATTTTTCTATCTTTTCATTTTCAGCGGAGTTTTGGCAACTTTGGCACAAATAGGGGTCTCACTTTCTTCTGCTACTCCTAGTCTAGTTCTCGGAGCTAGTGGGGCTATTATGTCTATAATGGGATTTTTAACAGTACTCAACCCTCACCTCAAAGTATATCTTTATTTTTTCTTACCAATTCCACTTTGGATACTAACAATAGGATTTGCCATCCTATCTTTATCTTTTATTTCAATCGGCGGATTCGGAGCAGGAGGCGTGGCCCAATTAGCACATCTTACTGGACTATTAATCGGAATATTTTACGGTGAAAAACTAAAACGAAACAAGTCTCTAAATTTAAAACTTCAGGGACCATTTAAACCTAAAATGGGTATTTAATTCGATTTTCAAATCAATTCACCCTGCGAGAGATTCAATATCTCTTGTGAACTTTCAACCTTTGTGCAACACCCCCCTGAGCATCTCTCAATCGCTAAACAAATAGCCGATATTCTATGCGATAGAAATGAAAAAATAGCCCTTGTAGAAACCTGCACCCGCGGATCGATTACTCATCTAATAACCTTCTACCCAGGCTCTAGTGCTTTTTTTGACTCATCTGTCATTTCATACTCTTACGAATCTCAGCTAAATTTTCTAGGACTTAATAGAGAAATTCTTGGAACTCATGGTTCTGTCTCTGTTCCTGCTGCAAAACAACTAGCACAAATAATTAGGGATAGGGCGCAGGTAGATTGGGGCATATCTGCCACTGGTATACTTGGGCCAACCGGAGGCACAAAAACCAAACCAGTTGGGACTCTTTATGTTGGAATTTCTCATGCCGAACCTTGGGATTCTATTCCTTCTTATTCTTCTGTCAAAGAATTCCACTTCACTGGCAATCGGGACGAATTAACTAACTCTTTCACCAAAGCAACTTTGAAGTATTTCCTATCCAATTTGCAATAATATATATTTATTATAGGTGCCCCATCCAAGTTTGTCTTATCATTCTTCTTCAATTTCAACTAATAGTTTTTTGTATGTCTCCTCTATGTTTATCTCTGATTCAAATATTTTTTTTATATACTCTCTGTAACGAATATCCCGCGGCGTAGCATCATAGAAATTGACATATTCTCGTCTTCTATGTTTTTCAAAAACGTGTTTAATAGAAAAAATCCCGTCTACCATCTCCTCCCCGCATATTCCACAATGTATGCTGTCATGGTCTGTCATTTGATGTCGAAGTAGCTCTGATGCATTCTTAAACTGATTTTCGCACCCCGAGATGCCACATTCCCAATCTGTCATAGATTTCTAATATATATCATCCTCTCAACATCTAAAACTTATTGCCAAATATATTCGAAAAATGTATTCTTTTGCTTTATTAATTCTTTCCTTTGTTAAAACCATCCGAATCCAAAACCCTAATCTGATCTCCTCTAACTGTTAACGGTATTGGAACTGTGGCTTCATATAATTCCACAGTAACTTGATCTTTGGCCTCATCTATCCTTTGAACCTGTGCCCTTTCTCCTTTAAACGGCCCTGCTATCAAT
>CAWVSO010000134.1:0-2369 GCA_963932585.1 uncultured euryarchaeote | reverse complement strand
ACCCAATGCCCAAATTTCTTTTTGGTTCTTTTACAAAAAGATTATATATCCCTCGTATGGCATATTCATGCCTCATCCCTTCTCGTATCATGCCAAAATTAACAAAACCTTGGATTCCACCCGACCGAGCAACAATCAAATCTCCTTGATTTATGGCCTCTGCAAAAATATTCTGCATAAGCATAGCGTTTTCTTCCCAAACAATAGATGAACCATAATTCTTCTGGTCTTCTACTAACAAACTCCACAATCCAACTACGCCTTCAAGATCTGAAATACTCGCAGATTCAATTTCCATTTTTAAATTCTAATGCCTCAATCGCCGGTAAAGTTTCTCCACTCAATATCCTCATTGCTGCACCCCCTCCTGTACTTATGTGCGAAAATTTATGAATTCCAAATTGGCGAAGCAATGCTATTGTATCTCCTCCTCCTACAATACTATTCTCCGATTTCGTCGCAGCATTGTAAATCTCAACAGTCCCTCTTCTGAATTGAGGATTCTCTGCCAATCCCGCGGGCCCATTTAGAATTGTTGTGGATGCATTTTCAAGAACTTTAGAAAACATCTCTATGGTTTTGGATCCAATATCAAATATTGGCCCATCTGCTGGAAGGGATTCTATTAATTTTTCTCTACGTCCTTCATTTTCAAATGCAACATCAATAGGAAATTTAATCTTATCTTTATATTCTTCAAGAAGCAATTTTCCTCTATCGGTATATTCTAAAATTCCATTCGACTCTAATATGTCTACACTTGGTTTTCCCAAATCAAAACCCGCAGAATGTAAAAGAAAATTCCCGAAAACACCAGCAGCAAGAATTTCATCCGCCAGGCCATCTTTAAGTGTAGTCTCTGCAACAGCAAGAGAATCAATAGTTTTCTTCCCTGCTAAAAAATAAACTCTTGGCGTAGGAAGCTCATGTATATTTCCTAGAACTTCTAATTCTTTTTCCATTAGTCTCCCTGCATAACTGGGCAATAGGTATGGGAATCCAACCAGAGACGGATGAGATCGATGAGCAGTCGCAAACGCATCATTAACATATGCATCAAAAACAGATGAAAGAGTGGCTATAAATTTAGTTTCTGCTGCTTCAATTGGTTTCATTTCAATATACTCATCTGGACAAAAGCGTGTATTTTCTAAGACAAGAATGTGTCCCATTTCTAACTCTTTTATCTTGTTCAGGGCAATTTTAGAATAAGTGTCCTGAACATGGTGGACTGGGGCATCAAGCAATTCTCCCAGCATAGTGGCATGAGATTCCAACGTAATGCAAGACTCATCCCCTGGACGTCCTTGGTGTGCCAACAAAACAATCCTAGACCCATTAGACGCGAGCTCAGACAATGTTTCTAGATGCGATCTCAATCTACTATCATCTGCTATTTTATCTGCATCAAGCGGACTATTGATGTCAACTCTAATCCCAATTATCTTCCCTCTAGAATCTAGATCATCAAGGGTCTTGATCATAAACGTAGGAGATGAGTTTGGGCGCTTAAAAGATCTTTCTGTCTAGATTTCTCATTGTTGTGCATTTATTACGTATCGCACCTATGTGAATTTATAGCATACGATGATAAAATATTATTATAGTATTTTACGCGAAAGAGTTCAAAAAGACCGTGGCACGGCCATCGTTTTGGCGAGCATAGCGATATTATCTTTAGACCTCATCATGCGATTGGTAGATGGACGAAGTCAAACTCATGTTTTTGCTACATATTTGTGGGATGGATTGGTGATTGGATTGGCAATAGGTCTAGCTGGTGTAGGGCTATCTTTGACATACAGTATACTCAAATTCGCCAATTTCGCCCATGGAGATATGATCACTGCAGGAGGGTTTTCAGGCTGGGTCGCTGTTTTTGCAGTAGTCGGAGCGGGCAAATTCGATATGAAAAATTTACTACTAGTTGGGGCGGGAAAACCAATAAATGTGACCGAATTAGGAATAAGTGTTTCTACGACCCCTGTAGCAATATTGTTTGGTCTGATCGTTGCAATAGCGGGGACAATTTTATTAACACTATTTATTGATCGTTTTGTTTTCCGTCCGATGAGACATCACAATGATGGTATTGCTTTACTAATTGCAAGCATTGGCGTTTCTCTTGCGTTGCGATATGGGCTAGCATTCGTATTTAAAACACAGAACAGAGGGTTGACAGCAGCTAGTCTTACAGCATCATATTCAATTCCAGTTGGTACTGGATCAATTCACATAGATTTAGGTGAAATTACGTTAGTAGTCGTAGCAATTATTTTAATGGTCTGTGTTCATATATTCTTACAATACAGCACTCTAGGAAAAGCAATGAGGGCGATGGCCGATAATCGGGATTTGGCATTGATTAC
>CAWVSO010000133.1:0-2424 GCA_963932585.1 uncultured euryarchaeote | reverse complement strand
AGCAGTGCCGCAGCATAAATAGCTGCTGCAGCAAGGCCAACTGGACTTTTTCCACTATGCAATCCATCTTTTTTTGCAGCTTGAAGTAACTCTCTAGCTCTTCTTTCTGCCTCCTCTGAAAGACCTAATTCTGATGTAAATCTTGGTAGGTAGCTTACAGGATCTGCTGGCTGAACTTCTAGACCCAATTGTCTAACAATATACCGATACGTACGGGTCAATTCCATTTTGTCCACTCGACTAACATCTGAAATTTCATCTAAACTTCGAGGGGTTCCAGTCTGTCTTGCAGACGCATATAATGCAGCCGTAGCAACTCCTTCAATCGACCGTCCTGGCAACAAATCGTCATTAAGTGCTCTCCTGTAAATCACAGAAGCCATTTCTCTTACGTTTTCTGGGAGGCCCAATGCAGAAGCCATTCTATCAATTTCACCAAGTGCCTGCTTTAGATTTCTTTCCTTTGAGTTTCTTGTTCTGAACCTCTCATTCCATCTGCGTAAACGTTGCATTTTCTCTCTCTGGCGTGGCGAAAGAGATTTTCCATATGCATCTTTATCTTGCCATCCAATATTGGTGGAAAGACCTTTATCATGCATCATTGTGGTCGTTGGTGCTCCAACTCTAGATTTTCTATCCTTTTCCTGCGGATTGAATGCACGCCATTCAGGACCTGGGTCAATTAAATCTTCTTCCACAACTAGACCACAATCTTCACATATGGTCTCAGCTCTCTCCTCGTCATTTACCAACCTGCCACTACACTCTGGGCATATTCCATCTTCAATTTCTTGAGCTTCGTCTTCATCATGGCCCTTTTCATACTCTCTGATTTTTATATCACTCATTTTAGTTATTGTTGAAAGACATAGGCTTGCACTCTGGCAATTTTACAATCCTACTCTTTACTCTCCTAACTAGTCGTTAACTACGTATAGGTTATCAATCTACCGGTGCGATTGCTAGTAACTTATATATAAATCTATTGGTCATCTTAATACTCCAATTATTACACTGTAAAAAGATCTGTACCTTCAGGAACTTCCAAAATACCAAAACGCACTCCAGAATCTAGCCACCCATACCCATATGAAAATGCAGCAAGTGCATTGACATAGTCTTCTTTTTCATAAAATACATACCCATCTCTGAGATATGCGTTTGCCATCTCAATACATTCTTCGGCAGCAGTCAAATTAGATGGGGATCCTATCGGTGAAATATGTGCAATGGCCAAGGCTTCAGAAAGCATTTCTCCATATAGTTCTGTTTTTTCCACTAAATCAGCACCCATACATCTAAACCGTCATCCTTCTTGTAATCACTTTCGCTATATATTCTTGCAGATCAAACCCGAAAGTGGTTTTCTTCTACGCCTTCTATATCTATTTCTTGAACCAAAACAATCCTTCTGACTTAAATATGGATCCTCCAGAACACCGCAAACTTATCATAGCCGGTGCAGGAATAGCTGGACTGTCTGCTGCAATTTATTCTGCCAGGGCGCAAAATGATCCATTAGTGATAGAGGGACCATCTCCAGGAGGGCAATTAACTCTGACAACTGAAGTAGAAAATTATCCTGGTTTTCCAGACGCTATAACTGGCCCAGAATTGATCCAAAGAATGAAGGATCAAGCTATCAAGTTTGGAGCAGAAACACGTTATGGCGTGATAATTTCTCTTAATACAGAAACAAAACCATTTAAAATTACTCTCTCAGATGGCAAAGAGCTAACATGTGATGCATTTATAGTCGCAAGCGGTGCAAGCGCTAGAAATCTTGGCATCCCCGGCGAGGACGATCTCATGGGGTATGGGGTGTCAACCTGCGCAACTTGTGACGGTGCATTTTTCAAAGGAGAAGAAATGGTTGTTGTTGGCGGCGGGGATGCAGCAATGGAAGAGGCATATTTCCTAACAAAATTCGCCAAAAAAGTATATATTGTTCATAGAAGAGATGCCTTCCGTGCAGAAAAATATTGGACTGACAGGATAAATAAAAAAGTCGCTTCTGACGAAATACATATCCTATGGAATACTGAAGTGGAACGAATACACGGTGATCATTCCAATGGGATTTCTACAGTAGATTTAATTTCTCATCCACTAGGCTTTCCCTCTTCAAAATTATCCGATTCTGATTTGGAAAAAACTGAATTATCTGTGGGTGCTGTATTCATCGCAGCTGGTCACATTCCAAACACTAAATTTCTTCATAATTCTTCTGTCAATTTAGATGAAGATGGGTATCTCTTAACACGCGGCGGATCTGGAGGGGGGCAAACCAAAACTGCGACCCCGGGTGTATTCGGCGCGGGAGATGTCGTAGATTCTCATTACCAACAAGCAATAACTGCTGGATCCATGGGGGTACAAGCTGCATTAGATGCTGGATCCTATCTAGATGATTTATTCGATAAT
>CAWVSO010000132.1:0-2452 GCA_963932585.1 uncultured euryarchaeote | reverse complement strand
GATATAATTTTTTCTGTTACTCCCCGGGTGGTTTCATTTCCCCCTATATCTGGAGTTGTGCATCCTTCGTTTAAAATCTGTTCAGTTATCATCTGAATCTCATTTGCTTCTCTGCTATATCCTATGTATTCTAGCATCATGCACGCCGATAAAACAGTTGCAACTGGGTTTGCAATTCCTCTTCCTGCAATATCTGGGGCCGTTCCATGGACTGGTTCAAACAATGCACATGTGGGTCCTATATTTGCACTAGGTAATAAACCAAGACCCCCAACTAATCCTGCAGCCAAATCAGATAACATGTCACCTGCAAGATTTGGACAAACTATGACGTTATAATTTTCAGGATACATTATCATTAACATAGCTAGGGAATCCATAAGTGCAGATTCTGTATCTATCCCATTTTTCAAAGCAACATTTTCAACAGTTTTTCTAAAAAGGCCATCTGTTATTCTCATCACATTATCTTTATGTGCAATGGTGAATTTTTCAATTCCTTGTGATTTTACATATTCACAAGCATATTCTGCAAGCCTACTGGATGCTGTTTTTGTTATAACTCTGGTCAAAGTAGCCATCTCTTCAGAGACTGCAGATTCTATTCCTGCATAAACTCCTTCAGAATTCTCTCTAAGTATGACCAAATCTGTTTCTGGTCTAATGGAATTGACCCCTTTATATGCCTTAGCAGGCCTGACATTCACAAAAGAATCTATCTCTTGTCTAAGTCGAATAATAACGTCTGCTGCAGTTTCTCCTGCAGCTCCAAACAATACTGCATCTGATTCTCCAACCATGTCAAGAACTTCTAATGGCAATGCCTTTCCTGTTCTATTTTTCACTTCGTCCCCAGCTTCACCATTGATAAATTCAATTTCTAGGCCTAATGATTCTATTACACTAACTGCTGCTGGAACGACTTCCAACCCAATTCCATCTCCCGGTATAACTGCTATTTTTTTCATTTTATATATGGTATCGATTTTGATATTCGTCTAACTTCATCTGGATTTGATTTCAAAAGAGACGTAGTGTCCCATATGCCTTCAACCAACGCCTTTGAATGTGAATCTGGCATCTTAACTTCTACAATTTCTCCATTATAGTTTATAGTCTGGTCTACAATGTTTATCTCAATCTCTCCACTTGGAGTCGACTCAGTCCATTCTTGTAATTTTTTAATCCCGCCTTGATCCATTTCTATTATTGGCACGCCCAAAGCTAAACAATTACCAGAAAATATTTCTGCAAAACTTTCTCCAATTACTGCTTTAATTCCCCATCTCATCAAAGCTTGAGGGGCATGCTCTCTAGATGACCCACAACCAAAGTTAGAATTAACTACTAATATAGATGCATCTCTATACAATTTATCATTAAAAGGGTGTGGTATTTCTTCCCCATCGCTTTGAAATCTGACATCTCGAAAAGCAAATTCTCCAAGTCCATCAAACGTTATTGCTTTTAGGTATCTTGCAGGAATAATTTGATCTGTGTCGATATCGCCACCTCTGATTGATATTCCAGTTCCACTCACAGATTCTATAGATATTGCATTGGAAAATGTATCTGTCATTACAATTTCCTCACATCTGCAATTTTACCTTCTATTGCTGCAGCAGCAACCATAGATGGACTCATCAATATAGTTCTGCCATCCTTTGACCCCTGTCTCCCAATGAAATTTCTATTAGACGAAGACGCACAAGCTTCACCACCCACTAGTTGATCTTCATTCATGGCCAAACACATAGAGCATCCTGCAGATCTCCACTCAAACCCTGCGGCAACAAATATTTTATCAAGGCCCTCCTTTTCTGCAACAATTTTAACTCTTTGACTCCCTGGAACAATCATTGCACGAACGTCCTGTGAAACCGTTTCTCCTTCTATAATTTTCGCGGCTTCTCTGAGATCTGAAATCCTCGAATTAGTGCATGAACCAATAAACGCAACATCGATTTCATAACCTTCCATTTTATCACCCGGCGACACGCGCATATGTTTCTGTGCACGAATTGCATTTTCTTGTTTCCCTTTAGGTAACGATCTCGGATCTGGTATTCTTTCAGAAATTCCAATACTTTGTCCTGGGGTAGTTCCCCAAGTAACCATGGGTTCTATTTTGCTACAATCAATTTCAAAAACATCATCATATTTCGCATTTTCATCAGATTTGATAGATTCCCAGTATAATTTTAACCTTTCAAAATCCTCTAAATTATCCTTGAACGCATCTGTCCGTTTTAACCAGGTATATGTAGTCTCATCTGGGTTAATATATCCTGCTCTAGCTCCTCCCTCAACTGACATATTGCATATTGACATTCTCCCTTCCATATTCAATTTAGATATGGTCTCACCTCCGTATTCATAGACGTGACCGACCCCACCATCAGTCCCTAAGTATCTAATTATTGTTAGAATTATATCTTTTGCAGTAACATGA
>CAWVSO010000131.1:0-2474 GCA_963932585.1 uncultured euryarchaeote | reverse complement strand
TCTAATGCAATTTCATCTGTTGGAATAAAACCCTCTAGTAATTTTATTTTAACTATTATTGTACATTTATTATTTCATATTTCGTCACAGGGGCCATATCATGGGCTGCAAGCATAGCAACCTTAGAGGTTTTTACTAAAACTGGGTTATATTATCTACACGAAAGGGGTTGGCAGATGGTTAAATTTGGACGGCAAGAGAAGTAATATAGATAATGGTTCATCTTGAGGATAGTGGTGGATCAAACATATAGATAATACACGAGCAGGATTATTATTCGGTATGGAAATTATAATACCATTGCAAAAGTCCCTCAAGAAAATGAGATCTCTTTGCTGTAACTGCTGTGGCTGTGTGAATAAGAAATATGTAGTGGTAGTGGTAGTGGTAGTGGTCTGCCTTGGCTATTTCGTTGATTTTTAATACTGAATTCTTCTATAAGGTTTGATGCGTTGCAGTGTGATGGTTTCTTGCAAGTAAGTAAGTAAGCAACATATATTAAAGACTTATAATTAAGATGGCAAAATTAATTTAGAACCATCCACGTAAAGAGTTGGTTCGCGAATTATTCCATCTAAATGAATAGGTGCCTCGATATCGCCTCCAATTCCTTTGTCATCCCCTATGGCGATGTGGACAGTTCCTGCTGCCTTTTCGTCTAGAAGAACAGATCCTATTAGATTTGTAACATCTGAATTGGTTCCAATGCCCAATTCGGCTAGATTGTATGCGTTATTTCCGACTTCTATGGCTGCAGTTTCTATTTGTTTTTTTATTTCTAAATCAGAGATGTGGGTAACATAGCCATCTGTGACTTCGAATTTGAGCTCTTCTTTCAATAACCCGTATGGCATCATAGTCCCATCAACAATAAAAGTCCCATTAGCAGTTAGTGGACTGATATATACCTCCCCCGCAGGTAAATTGGAAAAGTCACCAGGGTTATGATTAATTCCATGATCCGAGTGCCACTTCCTGCCTTTTAGCTGAAATTCAATGTCAGTTCCAGATTTGGAAGTTAAATGGGCAGTGGCAGAACCGCTAAGATGCTGTAATAAAGAATCACAGGTAGATTTTATTTTAGAATAATTGGCGCATAAACCTTTTATCATGACTTCTTTTGTGATTCCAGGCAATGTTGCCCCCCGAGATCCAGAAGCTGTTGCAGCAGATCTAGCCCTTGTGTGGGTGATGCTCTTGCTTGTTGCAGCTAGAAATACGTCGTGACCGGTCATGGCAGAAGAAACAGAAAATGGAGGTTCTTCACCGTGCTGTTTTCCTGGAGGGTACAGTACCATTGTCATGTCATTGGTGATGGTGCAACCAACATCATAAAGACATTCACCTATATCTTTGCAAATGGTATCAGTGACGATTACGCATGATTCATTTTCATTGAGGCCCATGCATTGAGAAAGTGCGGTGAAAGCTGCTTGTTCAAGAGGAGACATGTATAGAGAAAAACTTACTGCGTAGTTATAGTTTTATTCATGGAAATTGTGCTTAAATTGAGATCGATAATGCCTCGAAATTGTTTTAGTTGTTGGAGAGGACATCAGATATATGATCAATGTTGCCATAAACGGATATGGAACGATAGGCAAACGTGTTGCCGATGCAATTGTTAAACAACCAGATATGGAATTGGTAGGAGTTGCGAAGACTACGCCGAATCATGAGGCCAAGACCGCCATTAAGAAAGGGTACTCAGTGTATGCAATAGAAAAATCAAAAAAGGCATTTAGTGATGCAGGAATAAAGATAGATGGTACTGTTGAAGACATGGTTAAGCAGGCAGATATTGTAGTAGATGCAACCCCTTCAGGAGTTGGTATTGAGAACCGAAAAATATACAGAAAATACGGAAAACCTGCAATAGTTCAAGGAGGAGAGTCTAAAGATAAAGTTGACTGTAGTTTCAATGCTAGATCTAATTTTGAAGAATCTATTGGAAAAGATTTTGTCCGAGTAGTATCGTGCAATTCTACAGGATTATCTAGGTTGTTGAGTCCGGTAAATGAAAAATATGGGATTGAGAGAGTCAGAGCAACGTTGGTTCGCAGAGGCGCAGATCCAAACCAACCGGGGAAGGGCCCTATAAACGACATCGTACTGGACCCAGTGTACCTGCCGTCTCACCACGGTTCAGATGTTAAAACAGTCCTCCCAGGTGTTGAAATAGATACATTGGCAATAAAGGTACCCACAACTCTAATGCACCTTCATGTGATAAACATGACATTAAAATCAGAAAGCGAATGTTCAGAAATGATAGATTTATTGTTAAATGAATCACGAATACACATGATTTTGCCAGAAGATAACATAAAAGGAATTTCGGGATTAAAAGAGCTTGCGTTGGACGCGGGGAGGCCAAGAGGAGATTTGTGGGAGAACTGTATTTGGAAAGAATCAATTTCAGTTAATAAAAATGAAATGTACCTATTTCAAGCGATACACCAGGAAGCAGATGT
>CAWVSO010000130.1:0-2478 GCA_963932585.1 uncultured euryarchaeote | reverse complement strand
AGAGAAAAAATTCATAATAAGGTTAAATATTGTGCAGTTACAGATAATAGAGAAGATCCAGAATGGAAATTTACTGCCCAATTGCCATCAAAAATTAAGGAATTCGGACCAGATTTAATTCTTGTTGATGGGACAGATTATTCTTTGGTGATAGTGTCTAAAATGATTAGTTCGATTCAAAAGAAGCCACTTATGGCTGATTTCTACAAAGGTGTTGAAACGAAAATGGATGGAAAATGGAAATATAAGCTTATTTTAAATTTACCAAAATTGATCACAGTGCCATCCGAATTAGTTTTGACCAATTTAGTGGAATCAGGATGCAAAATTGAACTAATTAGACAAGTTCCAAGTCCAATTGACATTGAAAAAATAAAAAATGTAAAACCTCTGCAATGGCAGAAAGACAAAAATGAAGTAAAAAATATTGTCTATTCCAGATTTTTGGATGAGAATGCAAATATAGAGAGTCTTTTTTTGGGACTTACCCAGATTAGAGACGTTGAATGGAATGCAGTTGTTATTGGAGATGGACAGTTGAAGAACGAATACGAAAGACAAGCAAAAGATTATAGGATTTCGAACAGGGTTAAATTTTTAGGAGAAATTTCCATTGAAGAGAAAATAGCTATTTTTAAAGGTGCTGATATATGCGTGCATACAGCAACAGAAAGTGCATCTCCTAAAGATTTTTTGCTGGCTTTGGCTTGTGGTTGTGTAGGCATTGCCGAATATCACACAAATTCTAGCGCGCATGAATTTATAAAATTCAAGAATAGAGGATTTAGAACGACAGAAAGTGACAAATTGCATTTGGTTATTAGACAAGCCATGAAATTACCTAAGAAAGAGATTGAGGAAGGTTTTTTCTCTTTTGGAAATGAAAGATTTACAGAGACATATATTAATTTTATTCAAGGATTGATCGAATAGAAGATAAAAATTTGTTTATTGCATGTTTTGTGCAATTCTAACGGCATCGAGGTTTTCTTTAACGTCATGCACACGGAGTATATTTGCCCCGCGAGAAATCATTAATGCAGTGGTAGCTATAGTTGCAGATAGACGTTGATCGGGAGGTATGTTTAAGAGTGAAAATAGTGATTTATGAGAATGGCCAACCAATATGGGACAGCCTAGTGATTTGAATTCGTTCAAACGACGAATTAGTTCAAAGTTTTCTATAGGAGTTTTTCCAAAACCAATTCCAGGATCAATGATAATATTAGAACGGTCTACTCCGGCGTTTTCTGCTTTGAGAATCAAGATTGAAAGATCATTCAATACATCTTCAACAACATCTCCATAATGGGTTTTTTTTCCTAGTTTGATCGGCGTGTCTATGCTATGTGTTAAGACTATTGGTACATCTAAATCGGATGCGACAAAACGCATGTTTGGGTCTGAAAGTCCAGAAACATCATTGATTATATCTGCCCCTGAATTTATGGCTGCTTTAGCCACTTTAGAGCTTCTTGTATCAACAGATAGAAGTATTTCAGAAGAAGACAATTCTTCGATTATAGGTAATATTCTGTTCAACTCAATTTGAGAAGATACATCGGATGCCCCTGGGCGAGTGCTTTCACCGCCAATATCTATTATATCTGCACCGAATTCTATGAATTTCATAGATTTAGATATTGCTTTATCTATAGTGTTATGAACACCTCCGTCATAGAAGCTATCAGGGGTCATATTTAGTATCCCCATGATGGAAATATTAGATTTCCATGGGAAATTATTGGTTGCAATTGAAGAATTTTGAAATTTAATTGCACCAGATAGCTGATTCAAAAGACTAGGGCTTTTATGCATACTAATAGATAAACTATCGATCAAAGAATTTAATTGAACAATAGTTCCAGAAAAAGTTGTTTCGACAAATTCTTCTTCTTTTTTGTCGAAAAGAGAGATGTTACAAGTCCCACCTATACTGAGTAATTGTTTTTGTAAACAGTGGGCTTGTTCAGGTAACATTTGAGTTTTGAAAGTGAAAATTTCAGTTTCATTGTGAGGAGTTTTATTAATGACATAATTAGACCATTTTTGACGGGCTTCACGGATAGTATATAAGGATCCTGTCACTAATACACAATCATTCTTTCCTGCGACAGAAAGTGCTTGGTCCATGGCAGAATCGATTGAATTTGTCAATATTGTTTTTCGGCCTTGTTTTTCAAAAAGTTCTAAAATAGTAGAAGAATTTGCAGATCTAGAGATATTTGGTTGAGATACATAAACTGCCTTTGAAGGGGGCAAAAATGAAATCATTTCTGAGTGATTTTTATCAGAAAGAGCTCCGAAAACTATGAAGAGATGATTGTATTTGAACTCTGCTAAAGTCCTGTTAAGTGCCACGAATGCCCCAGAATTATGTGCCCCATCTAGAATGACTAGTGGATTTCGATTGAAAATTTCAAATCGGCCTGGCCAATGTGTATTTCTAAGCCCATGTGAGATGGTTTCTGGATCGAT
>CAWVSO010000129.1:0-2483 GCA_963932585.1 uncultured euryarchaeote | reverse complement strand
ACCATTAGTTAGTTATGGCAATTTTCTAGCAAAGGTCAGGTATCCTGAGTGCCCAACCCCGCCGGTCTGAGGACGTGATCCTCGCGGATCAAATTGCATCTCTCTTTGAACTGTATCCATGGTTTTAATATCTGATAACTCAATTTTTCTTGCCATTTCAACTACTCTCTTTGCACTTTCTATGAACGGAGAATAGATTATTATGAACCCACCTGGAACTAAAATTTCTCTGGCATATTCTACAACCCTTTCTGAATCTCTCATATCCAGTGTGATCCCATTGAATCCACTAAGATTTTCTAAGTCTTCCACTACATCCCCTCCCCTTATCTCAATCTGTTTTTCAAATCCCGACTTTTTTATATTCCGCTGGGCAACTTTCATAAATTCCAAATTTTTCTCATAAGTTACAACTTCAGTTCCTATATTGCCCATACAAATTGATAGAATTCCAGTTCCAGTACCTGCATCTAGTACTCGATCTTCAGACCCAATACCTGCCATTCCTATAATCAATCCAATATCTCTGGGCAGCATTGGAGCCCCCGTTCTTTCTAAATGACGGAACATATCTGTGGTTCTTGGTTTCACCGCAGTAAATTTTCTACCAAGATGTGTTTCTACAATGTCACCAATTTTTACTTTTTCTGGTACCCTAAGCACCCCCAAATCCGTTCCAATTTCATCACCAGGATTGCAAAGATATTCTCTCTTTTCGTTTATTAATAAAATCACTTTAATCTATATATCGCAGCTGCAAGATCTCCTTCTGTAGATTCAATAGTTCTATGAGCAGTTTCTCTATCAACCCCTGCCTTTTCCATTATCATTTCTATGTCTTTCTCATCAAACTCATTTTCTGAGCTTGTGTTTTCAATGCTGCTTTCTATTTCCGGTTCCCCAACCACCTGATATGTCTTTTGCCCTCTTGCTTCCATCATAGTAACTTCGGCATCCCGAAAAACTAATTTCTCGCCGCTTGAGAGATTCATAATAATATTGTCAACTTCTAACTCTTCTAATTCAATTCCCATCTGCTCCATCATTTTTTTCATTTTCCGAGGATTCAAACCTCCGCCATTGAACATAACTGCACACATGACTTGTTAAAACAAAAATGTGGCGCTCGGAGTTTATGCCTTTTCTCCAAATCTAATTTTTACAGCAACGCCTGTATTAAAATCCATCATGGCATCAGAACTAATTTTGGCTTTCCCAACCGCTAAAAGAATGTCATTTTCATTCACCACCATCACCTCATCTTTAGGTCTGATTTCTGGATCTGCATCAATTACAAATTTAGAAAATGCGTTTTTGCCATCTCTAATATACATTTCTGATTCTTGGTTCATCACCACTCTATATGCTGGAAATTCAAGTGAATTCAACAATCTTTTTCCACCTTCCAATCCCAATGCCAATCTCCCGCCATCAGTATATGTCGCTATGTAATTCTCCCCTGAATAAATCTGTCTAACCCTCCCTGTACGCGACCGTTTTATCTTGACATTCCCTCCGAATATGCCTTCGCCAGCACCATTCCCAAATTGATAGTCTGCAACATTTCTAAGATCTAATAGCCATTCTTCATCACTTTTATCTTTTATATCTATCAATCTATTCATTCATTATATTCATTTCTTCCAATACGCAAATACTATTTGCTTATGCGCCTTATCCTGGGTATTGTAACTCTGCAAATAACAATAGTATCTATCATGACCCATCTCAATTTAACCGGAGTTTTCCCGGCAATGCCTACACCTTTTTTCAACGACGGATCTATTGATTTCGACCAGCTTCAGAGCGATGCCAAACGACTAGAATCTTCTGGAGTAGATGGTCTTGTTCCAGTTGGTTCAACCGGAGAAAGCGCAACACTCACTCACGATGAACATGTTGAAGTGGTAGAAGCCATATCTGATGTCGTTAAAGAAATACCTATCATCGCAGGATCTGGCAGCAATTCCACCCGGGAGGCCGTCATTTTATCGAGGAGATCTGCAGATGCAGGAGCAGATGCGTTATTACTAATTTCGCCTTATTATAATAAACCAGAACCCTCTGGCATGGAATCTCATTTTTTAACTATTGCCGATTCTGTCGATATACCTCAAATAATATACAACGTTCCATCAAGAACCGGGCGAGATATAGAAATAAAGACAACAAAAGCACTCGCGTCTCACGAAAAC
This sequence comes from uncultured euryarchaeote, assembly GCA_963932585.1. GTDB lineage: Archaea > Halobacteriota > Halobacteria > Halobacteriales > Hikarchaeaceae > Hikarchaeum. Next base: position 288 of record CAWVSO010000129.1, on the reverse strand, counting down.
ATAGTCGGATATAAAGCTGCTAGTGGGAATTTAAGTTTCATAACAGATGTAATTGAATCCACGCGAAATGAAAACTTTCAAGTCGTATCTGGCGATGACGAATTAATTCTTCCAATCTTGTGTCTTGGAGGTGTGGGTGTGATAAGTGTTGCAGCAAATATAGCGCCCGAGTTAGTTTGTGATCTAGTAAGATCAACTTTACCTGGGCATAGTCAAGATTTAAATAGGGCTCTTAAATTAAACCGTAAACTTTTACCTATTTTTCGTGGACTCTTCATAGAGTCTAAC
>CAWVSO010000128.1:0-2545 GCA_963932585.1 uncultured euryarchaeote | reverse complement strand
TTTTAAAGAGGCCATTATTCCCAAGACGTTGGCATTCCATTTCTACTATTTCGGAAAGTGAGATGGGTGACGAACCGTCCCAGTTGATAAATTTAGAATTGAATCCATAACGGAGTGCGCGCCATTTATTTTCAGATAAAATTTCAGGCCTAGTGGAAGTCCCAGAGTCACCATCGTCGTATTTATCAGATAAATCTGTCAATAGGTGATAGACATATTCAAGTAAATGTATTACTTTTTTTGGATCTGTTTGGGCATCCATTATTCGCAATTCTACTGTCCCATTTGAGGTATGGGGACGGACGTCGTGCCAAAGGGCACCTCTATCTACGACAGAATTTGTATCTACCATCAGTTTTTCGAAGTGCAAGTATTCATCCATATCAGAGAACGTATGAGGCATTCCGGTATTGGGCAAGGATTCAAAAATAAGTGACCTTGTGGATTGAAGTCCTGTGTCGAATCCATTCCAATAGGGTGAGTTTGCAGATAACGCTAAAAGAAGAGGCAAGTAAGGACGACATTGGTTTGACATCCACATTGCTTTATTGGGATCGTCGACTCCAAAATGGATGTGCATTCCAGCAGTGATATTTCTGTGTTGAGGGTATTGAATTCTATCTAACTGTTGCCTATATCTTGGTTTGGTAACATGATCTAATTCCCTCCAAATTGCAGATGGATGAAGGCCTGCTGAAGAGAGTTCTAGATTATGTTTATGTGCATGATCAATCATATTTTTTCGCATATCATATAGAGAAGATTTTGCTTCGTTTAGACTGGATGCGATTGGGGTGCTGCATTCCACTATAAATTTGAAAAGTTCATAGTCAACTCGATTGCTGAGATAGCTTGAGTAGTTGGTGTCGGACATGAATTTTTCAGTATCATTTATGGGCAACCCGTTTGAATCGACAACAAAATATTCTTCCTCGATGCCCAAAGTCCCCATTGTACAGAAATTATCAAGGGAGCCTAGGTCCATGGAATATGATTACATTCAGGGAGATAAAAATTAACTCATTTGACAAATTATGTTCTTAGTTAAAACAATGGTTCTGCGAGGATAGCTATGTGGTCCCTATGATGTGAAGAAAGCTTATGGGTTTCAAGTATATTATAACCAGTGGATAGCTCATCAATTGCTTGTTTAAAGATAATTTTGGGGTTCATAGTTGCATTTTCACTTCTTGATTTGATTGTGAGAAATAGTTTTCCGGAAGTAGATAGGAATTTTTTGTTTTCTAGAGCTATTTTTACTTGCCCTCTTGCTGCAACGTCTTGAACTATAAGATCTATGTTTGATTCGACCACATGGGAGTATGTTTTAGAAATTCTAGCATCTTTCAATAAAGGGATTATATTTTTCCTGGATGAAGCCACATTAATGAGATCTCGCATTGGTTGTGGTGAGATTTCAACTGCATATACTATCGATGCTATATCCGCTACATGACTAACAGTTGTCCCGTTTGCAGCCCCTAGATATAGAACCTTTGACCCAGGTTTAAGTCCAACTTCAATTCCTTGGCCTATAATATACCCTAGTTTTGACCTACTATAATCCCAAAATCTCCACCCATCTTTTGTTGCCTCCCCGTAAACAGGAGGGCCATTTGTTGCTAGGTGAGTAGATCCTTGAAAATTTACATACTCGTAATTACTGCAAGGTGCCATTATTTTCGACCTCTTGAGCGTATACGATCTATTTTTTCAGATAGTTCCGAGTGTAGGTTTGGATCGATACGACCAGAATAATAATCGATCCTAGCTGCTATGGCAAGTTTTCCAGAGAAGGTACGCGACGCTGCGCCACGAAGGCGTTTTTCTGTTTTTGAGATATATTCATGGGTATATATAACACCATGCTTAGGTGATGTTGCGTGGCCCCGAAGATGTGCGAAAAGTGCATTTTCAGCCCCTAGAACTTGAACAGTTCCAGAAGGCTTTTTTGCTAGTTTTTCTAAACTGCCAGCCAAAGATATCAATCTAGCTGCTAAAATTGGACCAGCCATTTGTGTTAGATTCGGTGCTACAGATGGCATCTCTGATTCAAGTAATTGAATGAATTTTTCACGTTCTTTTGAAATTGAAAGGATTTGATCGTGTAAAAATATCAAATATGGATCAAAAGTATTTTTAGAATGGTCTTTGGAAATGTTATTGATTGCTTCGGACATATCTTGAGTGACCCCTGTATAGTCACCGATCCAATCTGAAAGACGCGAACTAAGCTCATTTTCTACCCTGAGGAGCTCGTCCACTATCCTTACTATGTGCGATAATTGTCGGTCTGGAGACCTAGTTATATCAAATGCTGCATTTTGTGCTGCTTTAATTGATGATAAATTTAAATGGGAATAATAGTCAGCTAGTGTTAGGGAATGATCAGAATCAATAGCCATGCTTGGCCAAGGTTGTGGTGAGTTGCAAGAACCTTTTTGTATGGCTATGGAACCGGCAACTATGTCTTCTGTTTCGAGTTCATTGAACCATCCTTTGTCGATCATATTTCGATTAATTTACCCGGTAATTTAAATAGCCC
>CAWVSO010000127.1:0-2548 GCA_963932585.1 uncultured euryarchaeote | reverse complement strand
CCCGCAGTATGTGCACCCAAATGATCCAACTATATATCCTTGTCTGCATTTATGGCATACTGCTTTTCTAGTTATCAATTTGACCCCCTGAATTATATATTTCAGTCAATAGCCATCGCAATTGTTGCACTTTGGCCCTTGATGCATGAATTTTTTCATTTTCTACGGAGTGGGAAAGTGTTCGGTTCATTCGTTTCACCCTCATTTGAGAGATTAATTCTTGAGATACTATGCAATCCATACAGGAATATTTTTTTTTTAGTATTTGTAGTCAAGCCTAGAGAGCGCAGTGAAAGTGAAAAGAAGAAGATGTGTTTATCCATCTAGAAAGGGTAATCGACCCAACGATGCAGCTTTCTCAGTTGATAAAAAGAATGAAAGACATAGAAGGAGAGGCTTCTGGTCTTTTGATTAGGGAATTATTAATCGAAATTTTTCTAGAAAGTGAAGAAGATTTATCAATAATAGTTAAATTCCTCCTAGGGAGAGTATTCCCGGCATGGGATAATAGAAAATTAGACATAGGGCCTAGTCTTTGTTATAGTGCGATAGCATTGGCAGCGGAATCAGATGTGACTTCTATGGATATAGAAAACGAAGTTGCAAAAATTGGGGAAATAGGAACTGTTGCTCAAAAATATAGTTACGAGGGGCAAAGAGGACTGTTTTCTTTTACTGAAGAGGGTGCAGAGGACATATCAATAGCAGAATTATATAGAGATCTTAAAAATATTTCAGAGACAAAAGGCAAAGGTAGCGTGGGTCGAAAACGCAAGATCCTTTCCAACCTATTTGGTCGGTGTGGGCCATTAGAATCTAGATATCTTGCCCGGCTAGTTTTATCTGAGATGCGTATTGGAGTTGGAGAAGGTGCAGTTCGAGATGGCATTTCTGGGGCGTTTAATATACCAGTTAGAGATGTTGAGCGTGCATTGCAAGTATCGAATGATTTTGGATATGTAGCTGAAATTTCACGGAAAGAAGGTAGCCTTGGTTTGCAAGAAATAAAATTAAAAATTGGTAGACCAATTAGTTCGATGCTTGCTCAAGCTAGTACCATAGAAGATGCACTTGAAGTGTGGGAAACAATAGCTGTTGAGCCAAAATATGATGGTGCAAGGATCCAAGCTCATTTTGATGGAGATTCTACACATATTTTTTCCCGCAACATGGAAGATGTCACAGATGCACTTCCAGAAGTTGTTGAATTCATAGAAGAATGCCTTTCTGTACCTGCAATTCTGGACGGAGAAGTTGTTGCAATAGATACAGATGGGAAATCGTTGCCATTTCAAGAAGTACTCCGTAGATTTAGACGTAAACATGATATTGAGAAAGCAAGGAATGAGATTGAGATTACGCCTTATTTTTTTGATTGTATGCATTACAATGGAGAAGATCTTTTAGAGTCTCCTTTGACGTCGCGCAGGTCATACCTTGAAACTGCACTTTCAAAAGGAATATCATCTTTTTGGTTGGTTGATGAAGTTTCAGAGATAAAAAGAATAGATAAAATGTCGTTGGAAAAAGGTTTTGAGGGAATTATGCTTAAGAATCCGGGATCATTGTACAGTCCAGGTAAACGTGGGAAAAATTGGTTGAAATGCAAACCAGGAGTGTCTACTTTGGATTGCATAATAACAGGTGCTGAATGGGGAGAAGGCAGGAGGGCCAAATTTTTAGGAACATTTGAAATGTCAGTTATTTGTCCGAATGCAGATTCAGAGATAGAATATAAAAAAATAGGCAGAGTTGGGACAGGCCTAACGGATTTACAACTACAAGAGCTTACAGAAATGTTAAGCCCCAGTATAGAAACTCAAATTGGAAAATATGTTGTTTTGGCTCCAACAACTATTTTAGAAGTTGGTTATGAAGAGATACAACGTTCGCAGAATTATTCTTCGGGGTATGCACTTAGATTCCCACGGGTTGTTGCAATAAGAAAAGATAAAGAATTGAAACAAGCGGATACTTTTGAGACTATAGAAAAAATTTTTAATGAAACGCGTTAGTTAAATGGCATTAAACTTATTTTTCTGAGCCTATGTGTGCCGCAATATCAGATTGAGTAATTATTCCAATTGCATTTCCAGAATCCATAACTACGATTGCTTTGTAATGGTAAAGTAAACTAGATATTTCATCCAAGGTTGCGGTTTTACTTATCGTCGGGAAACTTTCACCCATTATTTCTGAAACCAATAACTCACTGATATCAGCATGTTTTTCACGTGATTTGATTATATCAGAATCACTTATAGAACCCACAGAAGACCCATCTGTTATGACGGGTAATTGAGAGTAACCAGCGTCTTGCATTCGATGGATTGTGGTTTGAATCGTTTCTTTGGCAGATACACTAATAATATTTTTATGCATCAAATGTTCTGCACGAACTATTGTCTCAGATTCTGCATCCATGGCATTTACAATTCTTCGAAGAGTGGATAGCCTTGGGTCCACATCGCCGCCTTCTATTCTGGCTATCAATGGTTGAGACACTCCAGCCCTAATACCAAGTTCGTTTTGAGTTAAACCAAGTTCT
>CAWVSO010000126.1:0-2566 GCA_963932585.1 uncultured euryarchaeote | reverse complement strand
CGTCCGCGTCGATAATTTTCCCTTTAGTCGAACCAATGTCCCCAAAAATCTCTTTAATTAGCCTACCCCTCTGGGGGTGGGTAGGTTTAATCTGTTCAGGTGTCACTAATATCTCTACATTTTGTTTCTTTGCTTCATAAACTGCTTCTGCCAGGGCGACATTTTTTCCAATCCTCAAAAACAATTTTTCAGGGAGCTCTTTTATTTCGCCATTAGAATCTTTCCTAAGATATCTTGCAGGCAGAATATTTTCATATGCGTTCTTTGTTAAACGATCTTTTAATGTATCGCCGTCTGTTCTTTTTATCGGTAAAACAACAGAAACATTTCCTTTCGAAGTTCTAGTTTCGCTCATTTCAACACCCATTTTATATTTTTTTCGCCCATGATTTTTAAATAATTCTCCGGAGGTCACGCTACCACATATACCCTGCGACCTAGTGTCGTCTCGACAACTTGTTAGAGGGTGTTAAAATGTATTCGCATGGCTATAAACTTCTTGTGAGTGCAGCGAAAGTGATAATTTTAAATTCTAAAACATGTCAGACAATAGAATTTTCCAATAGAAATATACCTTCTATTTTCCTTCTCATTTACACACCTGAGATATGAAATTGAATATTATTTCGCGTCCCACTTCCGTCAATACACTTTCTGGATGAAATTGAACACATTCAATTGGAAATTCTGTATGGCGTATCCCCATCACTATTTCAGTTTCATTCTGGATTGTTGTTGCAGTCACGTCAAAACATTCTGGGACACTTTTCGCAATTAAAGAATGATACCGTGCACCTTTGAAATCTTGGGCTATGTTTTTAAATACGCCTTTACCGTCGTGATGGATAGGAGATGCCTGCCCATGCACTGGATAAGGTGCCTTTCCGATGACCCCTCCGTAAACATGAACTGCGGCTTCCAATCCAAGACACACTCCCAATGTAGGCACGGTTTGGCTAACTGTTTTTAAAACTTCATTGGTAACTCCAACGTCCCGTGAATTCTTTGGGTGTCCTGGCCCCGGGCTAATGACTATGGCATCTGGATCAATTTCATACACTTCATTTATTCCCGCTGTATTGAGGATAACTTCAGTTTCAGAATGTTCGCTAACATAATCTACAAGGTTGTATGTAAAAGAATCGAAATTGTCTATGAATAAAACCTTGCAACTCATTCTGAAACCTCCTTCTTTTCAAGTCTATAAACTGATTCTAATATGGAGTTCATTTTCTTTTCAGTTTCTAAACATTCATTTTCTGGATTTGAATCTGCAACTATTCCTGCGCCAGCTTGAACTTTCAATGTATTTCTAACTCCCAATTCAATCATGGCCGTTCTGATTACAATTGCAAAATCTGCATCGCCGTTCCAAGAATAATATCCAAGCCCGCCTCCATAAATTCCTCTAGGTGAATTTTCAAGGTCATCAATTATTTCCATGGCCCTTATCTTAGGCGCGCCTGATAATGTTCCTGCAGGGAATGCAGCTCTAGTGGCATCAAAAGCTGTATATTCTGGGGCGAGCTCTCCAATCACTTTACTCTCTATGTGCTGAACGTGACTATATTTTAGAACATTCATAAATTCTTCCACCTCCACCGTCCCTGGTAAACAAACTCGTCTCACATCGTTTCGGGCCAAATCTACAAGCATTGTATGTTCAGATAGTTCTTTTTTATCGGACAGCATTTTTTGAGAAAGGATTAAATCTTCATCTTGATTTTTTCCTCTAGCACAGGTGCCTGCTATTGGGTTCGAAACTACTCGATTGCCCTTAATTGAAATAAGAGTCTCTGGGCTAGCACCTACAATTGCAATTTTATCAAACTCCATGAGGTACATATAAGGGGATGGATTGACCTCTTTTAATGAAGCGTAGAGACTTATCGGATCGACATCGCATTCTATCTCATGTTTTCGGGAGATTACTCCTTGGTATATGTCACCTTCTAAGACATAATCAATTATTTTTTCAACAGCGCATTTGTATTCTTCCCTGTCATCTATTCTTTCTTCATATATGGTGATATTTTTTATTTCAGGCTCGGTAGAATTAGATAGAATTGTTTCTACCCTACTAGTTTCCTCAGTAAAATAATCATATAACGATTCCAAATTAGTTTTTTGAGTTATCAACGGAGTATATGAAATATAAGTATCTCCACTATGATGATCAAAAATAATGGTTTTGGTATTCAATACAAACTGGGCATCTGGGATATCTGAATCTTCATTCGATTTACCCATTTCATCGAGCCACAAATTATGCACAATATCGTACGATAAAAACCCAATCAAACCACCAGAGAGCTGCTGCCTGTCCGTGTCTGGAAATCCATATAATGGGCATTCTGGAAGAAAGCCCTCTAGAATGTCTAAAACATCTCCCTCTCCCGCTGAAATACTTTCTACCATTTCAGTATCGTTCAACACTGTTATTTCAAAATCATTTGATTTTATGGCTATAACTGCATCCGGATCATACCCTATAAAAGAATATTTTGAATGCCCATCATACTGGTCAAAATCATTTTCTTTGCCGGAATCTTGTTGTGATTTTTTT
>CAWVSO010000125.1:0-2611 GCA_963932585.1 uncultured euryarchaeote | reverse complement strand
AAAAATCATCTTCTAGCAACATACCCCGCGTGTGTATTGCCAATATTTCTCCACGCGCAATTTCATTAGGTGGGCCTACATATAATTCTCTGTCAAACCGCCCCGGACGCCTCAATGCAGGTTCTATGGCATCTATCCTATTGGTCGTTGCAACAACCATCACTCCTTGAACTGACTGCAAACCATCCATGAGTTCAAGCAATTGAGTAGTAATGCGCAAATCAGTAAATGATCCTGTATCGTCTCTATTCGGTGCAATAGCATCGATTTCATCAATCAAAACTATAGAAGGAAGGGAATGGTTCGCAGCTTCAAATATGCTTCTTAATTTCCCCTCAGATTCTCCATATCCTGAGCTGATAATACTAGGTCCGTTTATGTAGTGAAAATTAGCATCTAGCTCATTGGATATGGCTCTAGTCATCAAAGTTTTACCTGTCCCCGGTGGGCCAAATAGAAGCACGCCTCTGGCAGGATTTATTCCAATTTCTTGGTATACATCTGGAAATTTTATTGGATACTCAATTAACTCTCTTATGTGCTGTAATTCTTCACCTAGTCCCCCAACATCTTCAAATGTGGCTTCTCTTGTAGTTCCCCAAGTATCGAATGCGTATTCTACTTCTACGTTAGTGTCTTCTCCAACAATCCCGCTTTTTGGCTGCGATTCTAAAATTTTAAACGCCGTCGCAGAACCCTTCCCTGGAAGTGCTATATATTCAATAACACCTTCATTAACCAATCTTCCTCGCCCAATAAAACTCTCTTTTATGTATTCTGCTAATTGTTCCGCTTCCACTCCCGAAACATCCGATAACGGGGCAAACTTGACTGATTCTGTCACCTCGACCTGAGTCTTTTCGATTTCAATCATTGAACCAATAGTGGTTTTAATTGCTCCTCTTATTCCCCTATCTAGTCTTATATATCCTTTCCCCCTGTCTCCTTCTTTAGGTTCTCCAATGTGTGCTAGTGCTACTTTTTCACTAGGCGTTTTAACAATTATTGTATCTCCAATTTCAATTTTTTCCTGTTCCATTACCAATGGATCAATAGATACTATTCCACCAACTCCATGTTGATGACCTGTAGTTTCAACCTGCAATACGATTGCCATAGTAAGAACTTCTAATATCTGGAATAATAGGCTTTCCTAATCTGACCTAAACATCAAAAGTGCGCACCCATCACCATTATAACATCCCGTGAACTACTAACCATTATATGGCAGATCAAAAAGAGAGAACCCATGCCCGTGCACAAGAACCCGAACCAGCTGGGTTCTATGAAAATTTCCTTGAATATTTAAAAATAATCCGTGACCGCACCGAACTACCTCATGTTACCAAGTCCTCAGATGTCCCGTGGCAAGTTGGTAGAAACGGACGGTCAAAGTATTATTCTACTCCTCTTAAACCGGATGCAGTCCTTCCAGACCGGCTAGTTTTTAGAAAAACCATCGAAGATAGGAATGGCCGTCATACACATCAAGGCAGTCTAGTAATACTTGGGCTAAAGGGATCTGGAGAAACTTTAGTCGACGATGTTAGGCACCCTTGGGGCCCAGAAGATCTAATCATTTTACCCATTAAACCAGGCGGAATCGAACATCAACATTTCAACATGAGGGGTCCAGACGACCCCGCAGAGTGGATAGCATTCATCCATGTTCCATACTTGGAAGAACTTGGTGCAGAACTCACTCAAAATGAAGTTTATAAAGAATGGCAAGAAAAACATTCTCACATGATGGCAGCCGAGGACTTCGAACAGTACGATGACCATTATGATTTATTTTTGGATTTTGACTATGCAGACTGGGCGGACTATACTCCTCCTGCAACAACCAAAACGAGATACGACGATTTAGTCGTTCTAAGAAACAATTATCGCAAAATGGTTGCTCAAGCTCAAAAAGCAGGACACTGGGCAGTTGTAAAAGGAGACGATCTTGAATGGGAAATCAACCCACAAGGAAAAATGAAATGGTATTTGCATCCTTCAATGGAAGATCGATCTATGAGGTCATTAACATTCTACATACAGGAAATTCCTCCTGGGAGTCGAAGTGGAAAACAACATCGCCAGGGTGGCCAAGTACATTACATCTTAAGTGGAAAAGGACACTCAATAATCTCTGGCGCACGATACAAAGATGGACCAAAACGACTTGAATGGGAATCTGAAGATTACATGGCAATACCATTATCTCCAGAAGGGTGTCAACTCCAACATTTCAATGACGATCCTGAAAACCCTGCTAAAATAGTTGTCACAGAACCTTCCCATGGGTTCGAACTTGGGTGGCTAGACCTAGGATGCGGATTCGAACAACTAGAAAACTGCCCTGAATACGACGCACTTGATGATTCAGAAAAATCCACTGTACTTTAATCTAAAATATCTATCATTTAAGATTAAGTAACCAAACTTTATGTTTTCATAGGTTCAAAAGTAACCATGTTAGATTATGTAGCAATACAAAAATCTATGATAGATTGGATGCGCCCCGAAGAAGCAACAGAGGAAGAATTGAAATATTCCGAACGGATTGGCCCGGGAACATATGAAGTTTATTCAAATAAGCTTGATGTGGCATTGGATGAAGCAA
>CAWVSO010000124.1:0-2638 GCA_963932585.1 uncultured euryarchaeote | reverse complement strand
CCGATTTTGATGGGGACGAAATGAATCTGCATGCATTACAAAACGAAGAAGCACGTGCAGAAGCAAGAGTTTTGATGCGTGTACAAGAACAAATTCTTTCACCTCGGTTCGGTGAAAATATCATTGGGGCAATTCAGGATCATATAACTGGGACTTATTTATTAACTCATGAAAATCCTAGCTTCAATGAAACCCAGGCTTTAGATTTGCTTCGAACAACAAGTATAGATGAACTTCCACCTGCTGATTTTGCTGATGAGAATGGTGTTGATCAATGGTATGGTAAAACTATATTTTCCGAGCTTTTACCTCGTGATTTAGATCTAGAATTCGCTTCTTCAGTGGGTGACACTGTTGTAATTCAGAGGGGTCAATTAATTGGGGGTACAATCGATGAAACTGCAGTAGGTGCTTTTGGAGGGGTCATTGTAGATACCATTTTCAAAAAATCAGGATCTACGCGTGCACGAATTTTCATCAATGAAGTATCGGGCTTAGCAATGCGTGCAATAATGCATTTTGGATTTTCAATAGGCATAGACGACGAATCAATTCCACCTGCTGCACAAGACCAAATAGACCAAGCAATTTTAGATGCCCACCAAGAAGTTTCAACTTTGATAGAAACTTATGAACAAGGGGATCTTGAAACTCTTCCTGGGAGGTCGCCTGCTGAAACATTAGAACTTTTAATTATGCAAGTAATGGGTGGGACTAGAAATGTTGCAGGTGAAATAGCAGAAGCAAATTTCCCCGATATCAATCCTGCTGTTATCATGGCCCAATCTGGTGCTAGGGGCTCATTATTAAATTTAACTCAAATGGCAGGTTGCGTGGGCCAACAAGCTGTTCGAGGAGAGCGTGTCAACCGCGGCTTCGAAGAAAGAACACTTAGTCACTTCCCTCGAAATGATAAATCTGCTGCTGCACATGGGTTCGTTGAAAACTCTTACACTAGGGGATTAAACCCAACTGAATTTTTCTTCCATGCAATGGGTGGGAGAGAAGGTTTGGTTGACACCGCAGTTCGAACATCTAAGTCTGGTTACCTACAAAGACGGTTAATAAATGCACTCACCGAGCTAGAAGTACAGTACGATGGAACTGTACGGGATAGCAATAATCGAATAATTCAATTCGAATTCGGAGAGGACGGACTTTCGCCAACTCTTGTCTCATCTAGCAGCGAATTCTCAGTTAATGTATCTGAGATCGCACAACAGGTTCTAAATCCCGAAATGGATGCAACCCAGTCAGATGGACTTATGGACAAGTCAGATGGTCCGACCAGACTTTCAGAACACGATGAATCTTATAAAGGAGGCATGTAATAATGGTCCAAATAACAAAATCAATCCAAGGAGTCGTAGAATCAAAAGATCTTCCTAGACGTCTTAAGGTAGACCTATTCGAAACATTTGAACAGATCGATTCTTTAACCGATGATCAAATCCAAGCCATAGCAAATAAAGTTGAATTAGTGTATCTAAGATCTCGAGTAGAACCACTAGAGCCTGTAGGCACAGTCTCAGCTCAAAGTATTGGTGAGCCTGGAACTCAAATGACTATGAATACGTTCCACTATGCTGGCGTTGCAGAAATAGATGTAACTCAGGGTCTCCCCCGTTTAATCGAATTAGTCGATGCACGCCGTGAACCCGAAACTCCTACAATGACAATTCATTTGGAGGAAGATTACGCTTCAGACCAAGAAAAAGCATATTCTGTAGTGTGGAACGTAGAAGCTTCTCGTATCGCGAATCTGGGAAGTATGTCTACAAATGTAGTTGACATGTCTCTTGTAATAGCTCTTAACAAATCAACTCTAATTTCAAGGCAATTAAAACCTGCACAAATAGCAGAAATAATACAGGAAAAAATGGATGTTGAATTGAAGATGAGAGGGCATAAAATAACCATCTCTCCTACCCAAAAAACTTTCCGAGCATTACTGCAACTAGTAGCCACTCTTCGAACACTTGTTTTCAAAGGAATCGATTCCATAGACCGAGTGGTAATTAGAAAAGAGACTCTAGAAAACGGCGCAGAAGAATATGTTCTGTATACTGAAGGCTCCGCATTCGAGCGTATAATTTTAATAGACGGTATTGATCCCACTAGAACAACAACGAACAACATTAATGAAATATATCGGACATTGGGCGTCGAAGCAGCTAGAGAATCAATTATAAACGAAACTATGACAACCTTGTCCGAACAGGGCCTTGGGGATGTTAATGTCCGCCATTTAATGTTAGTTTCGGATATGATGACGCATACTGGAACCATAGAATCAATAGGGCGTCATGGTGTATCTGGATCAAAAGGATCTGTTCTTGCAAGGGCATCTTTCGAAGTAACTGTCAATCATTTAATCGAAGCCGCAGTTTATGGGGAAATAGATCTTCTATCTGGAGTAACCGAAAATGTTATTGTTGGAAAACCGATATCATTAGGAACTGGAGATGTAGCCTTGCGCATGAAACACGGTGTCCATGTCCCACCATCTCTAAAAAAGGACAAAAAAATCACTCCGGCAATCTCAAAAGATACTTCTAGTATTCCAGAGGGGGTCCAATCGGATTTCAAAATAACCGACCTCCCTGGAGTGGGGCCCAAAAAAGCCACAACGCTTATG
>CAWVSO010000123.1:0-2661 GCA_963932585.1 uncultured euryarchaeote | reverse complement strand
TTGGACTATATCTCCAGAAGCATATTTAATGATATTCGATTCAACAATACCTTGTATGTCTCCTTCTGTTGTTTTTAAACACATTTTGCGATTATCAATAGGCAACCAGTGTATAATTGGGTTGGATTGAGACTGTGATTCTGAAAAATCACTTCCAATGAACTCGAATGAATCCCTAGTGTAGATTGCAGATCCAATTCCTTTAAGATATACAGTTTCTTCCGCCTTCGGTATGTCGGAAGAATCAATGAAAATTGACTGGGTTATCTGAAGATCCCGATATCCTCTTTCAAGATGATCTGGATGGATTGGAATTGCCACAGTTTCTGGTAGATTTTTTCCAAATATTTGTTTTTCAGATGGGTGTTTAATGAAAAAAAGTCTGTCTGCGTCTGCATCTATATAAGATCTGTTTTTAGAATAAATAGTTGACAAAGGTAATAAAATATTATTTGTGGAGGTGCCTAGGTCCACCATTGAAGCAGTAATTGCAGATCCAATTATCCCCCGTTTATAGAAATTCCTCAAAGTGGGCAAGCCTATATCAGACCAGTCTTTGAACACCCCCGAATTGATTGAAGAGATCATACTAGAAGTTGATAGTGGAACAGAACATCCATCTATATTTATTTTACCCCAATGAACGACTTCAGGATATTCCCAGTTAAAATAATTATACAGATACTGCTGACGTTTTGCAGAATCTTGAAGGTCTATCCCTCGGATTATGTGTGTTATGTTGCATAAATGATCATCTATTGAACTCTGAAAATCTAGTAAAGGCCAGCACCTATAATTTTCTGCTTCTTTTCGAGGGTGTGGCGAATCTACCATTCTAAAAGCCACCCAGTCCCGTATAGCAGGGTTTGGGTTGGATAGATCGGTTCTCACACGAAGAACCATTTCACCTGAAGAATAATTTCCATTGATCATTTCTTTAAATTCGTTCAGTGATTGGCTGATAGATTTATCCCTGTGGGGACATGGGTTTCCAGAATTTTTTAAATTGGAAAAATATGGCGCAGGGCAAGTACATGTGTACGCACCGTTAGAATTGATAAGTTGAATCGCATGCTCGTAATAAATTTCCAATCGGTCGCTAGCCATAATTATTTCATCAGGTTCAAATCCTAGATAGGCTATATCTTCTAAAATCGATCCGTAAGATTCAAGAGAGGGTCGTTTTATAGCCGGGTCAGTATCATCGAAACGACAAACAAACCAACCATCGTACATTGTTTTATAGGTACCGATTACAGAAGGCATACGTGCGTGGCCTATGTGCCAAGGTCCGTTTGGATTGGGGGCCACTCTCATTCTAATTTGGTCATAATTTTCTGCATTTGGCAAGACAGGAAGTAGAGTTTTTTCTACTGGTGCGAGTTCTTTGTTGAGCTGATCTACCAACACGAGGTCAATTTCACTTAAACGTTTGAGCTGAGATTCAGGGGTAAGTGAATTTATCTCATCGATCAAAGGCGCGATTAAATCAGATATTTCCCTTCCAAAAGGCCTAAAATCGGGATATTGGGCCATTAAAATACCTAGAACTTTCTTCACTTGGGAAGTGCCACCGTATTTCAATGCATTGTATAGTGTGTGTTTTTCAGCTTCTTTTAATGCACTATTCTTGAGCTTAATATCCATTTCTCAATGAAATCTATCGGGAGGGATTAAGATAGCAGTTGGGGTTTTTGATTGGAGACAGAAATGTATTAAGTCAATATTTTCTCTGGGAAAAGAAATCAACTATGTCAAGTAAAATCGAACGAGAAACATTAGATGGAAGAACGTTTAATTGTTTTTTTGATTGAGTTATGTAACTTTCAGAAAGTTCTTTTGCATAAGAAATAGTCCCAATATCTTCAAGCTCATTCACTATATCATCCATAATAGATTCAGACAAGGAGTTTGAATCTTCAAAGAAAGAATCCAATTCAAAACCAGATTCTCGTGCGTGAATCGTTAACAATGTTTGTTTTTGCTCAAATAAATCGCTGCCCCGCTGTTTTCCGAGAACGGAACTTGGGGTTGTTAAATCCAATAAATCATCTTGTATTTGGAATGCAATTCCTGCAAATGCCCCATAGTTATACAATGCGTCGATGACATTTTGATCTTGGCCCATTAATTGAGCGGGCAGGGCAGCAGATTCTCCAAAAAGAACCCCTGTTTTTAGTTTTATCATTTCAAGGTAATCATCAGTGGAAATGGAGTCTGATTCTGAAAATTGGATATCTAAAGCCTGTCCTGTGCATATGTCTGAACAAACAGTGGCTAAACCGGACAATGCACGTGACGAATTGGCACTATGTTTAGATGCCCCACCTAGTACTTCAAACGCTTTTGAATATAGAACGTCTCCTGCAAGTATTGCTAATTCGGTGTTGAATTTAGTATGGACAGAAGGAACTCCGCGTCTTAAATCATCATCGTCCATTATGTCGTCATGAATGAGTGTGAAAAGATGAATTAATTCGATGCTTGCAGCAGCATCA
Source organism: uncultured euryarchaeote (assembly GCA_963932585.1). Lineage (GTDB taxonomy): Archaea > Halobacteriota > Halobacteria > Halobacteriales > Hikarchaeaceae > Hikarchaeum. The sequence goes on along the minus strand of CAWVSO010000123.1, from coordinate 163 downwards.
ATTATGTTTATAATGGAGCCATCGGGACAGGGAAATTCATCATAAGAAATAGAAGAAATATCCCTGTCAAGTATCGATTCTGCAGAAAGAATACAAGCGAGTGGACGGAGGCGTTTTCCACCAGCAGAGCATAAATGGTGAGCAGCATTTGATAGATTTTCTG
>CAWVSO010000122.1:0-2734 GCA_963932585.1 uncultured euryarchaeote | reverse complement strand
TGAATGTTTGTTGGCAAATTTTTGCTGCCACGCCTGCATTGAGAGATTGGTGATACCCTATTAGACCAATTTTTGTGTTTAGTTCCCACGAAGGAGTAGTTATTTTTGCAGTTGATTCGGAGAAAGAACTGCCCCCATAAGTGATGCTTACTTCGCCTTCTTCGCCGACTGAGAGAACTTCTTTGGTTTCTTTTTTAATTGTTTTTAATGCCACGCCTTTTGCAGCAGTTATTAAAGGCGAAGTGTTAGTTGCAATAGATGCTTTATCTTTAGAAATATCTTCGATGGTGCTCCCCAATATTTCTGTGTGTTCGAGTGAAACGTTGGTGACTGCACTACAAATAGGATCTATAACACTAGTTGCATCGTGCTTTCCACCGATCCCTACTTCAATGACCGCCACATCAACTGATTCCATGTGAAAATACCAAAGAGCTAACGCAGTAGTTACTTCAAAAAAAGTTGGTTGGGGGATGTTAGGTTCATGAGTTTCTATATAAGAATGTATTTTGTCTGCGAAATCGCAAATGTAAGTGTTTGGGATGGGCCTATCATCTATAGTTATTCTTTCTTTAAAATTAACTAGATGTGGAGAGGTATAAAGCCCAACCTTTAATCCAGAGGTTGTTAAAATTGAAGCAACCATACGGGACGTTGAACCTTTGCCATTTGATCCTGTTATATGAATATATTTATTACCTAAGTGGGGATCGTCTAGATGTGCTAGAATTCTAGCTGTCGAAGTTGTTCCAGGACCAATTCTAGATCTAGGTAAGTCGAATAAAAATTGAAGTGCTTGGAGATAATCCATCTATTAAGTCCACCTATGAGTATAGGGCAGCTGAATAGTATATTGAAACATCACTATAAAAGGAGAAAATAAATCAATCATGTTTAAAGCACCTTTTTCCTGTGAAAACCATAGCAATTTTCAAATCATTTGCGGCATCAATTACAGCAGAATCATTTACTGAACCTCCTGGTTGTATAACAGCAGATATTCCTGCCTCTGCTGCAGCTTCTATTGCATCTGGAAAGGGCATGAATGCGTCAGATGCCATGACTGCGTTTTCAGGTCCTTTTCCCTCGGCGTGTTCTATTGCTTTGAGTGAAGCTAACCTGACAGCATCTACTCTAGAGACTTGGCCCATCCCCAAGCCTACTGTCTCAGTTCCTGTAGCGAAAACAATAGCATTTGATTTGACATGTTTTACTACTTTCCAGGCGAACAGCATTGAATCTATTTGAGAATCGGTGGGTTCTATTTTTGTTACAATGGTTAAATCATCAGATGTTATTGTTTGAAGATCTCGTTGTTGGATGAGTCGCCCTCCAATAATAGGTTTCTCTATTATAGTTACAGAGGGAGTTTTTAATTCTCCAACGGATAAAATTCTTAGATTTGTTTTAGTACGTAAAGTTGTCAAAGCTTCTTCTGTGAAAGAAGGTGCCACAACAACTTCTTTGAACGAAGAAATTATTTTTTCTGCGGTGTGATTGTCACACTGTTGATTGAGAGCAACTACCCCTCCAAAAGCACTCATTGGATCTGTTGAGAGGGCTCTGTCAAATGCCTCAGCGATAGTTTTTGCGACAGCGCAGCCTGCGGGATTGGTATGTTTAATTATTGCTGCGGCTGGTTTTTTAAATTCTTTTATCAAGTTTAAGGCCCCATCAGCATCGTTGTAATTGTTATAAGACAATTCTTTTGCCCCAGGATTTAGTTGAGCTGCAGTTACAACATTGGCTTCTGTAACATTCGAATCGACATACAGAGATGCAGTTTGATGAGGATTTTCGCCATACCTCAGGTTTTGATGATGTTGTTGGTCTATTGTTAAACGGATAGGAAAATCATCTGAAGAAAGATTCATGATGGAATTCTCTCTTTGAAATAACAAATTCGTTGCGTTTTTGATTTTGAGAAATATTGGCATTGAAACTATTTTTATATCCGTGAAAAACATACAAATTTAAACAGAGATAGACTGGAGCATTTTTTACCGATTGGGAACAAATAGTTAAATATGGATGACTCACTTTTTTCCATATCAGCCATAGATGGGCGTTACGCAGAAGAAACATTTCCTCTAAGAAAATACATGAGTGAAGCTTCTTTGATCCAGGGGAGAGTGCAGGTTGAGATTGAATATCTGATTTCAATGTCAGAAGAAGAAGATATTCATTTGTCTTTGACAGATGAAGAGGTGCTTTCTTTGAATAAAATTTATACAGATTTTGGCGATGAAGATGCACTTTTAGTAAGAAAAATTGAGAAAAATGGATATAAAAATTACAAAGCTACAAATCATGACGTTAAAGCTGTTGAATATTTTTTGAGAGAGAAGATTTCAAAGAATATTCACCCATGGATACATTTTGGATTAACTAGTGAAGATGTCACCAATATTGCTTATAGAATTATGGTGAAAAAATCCATAGAAGAAGTACTACTGCCCTCGATAAAAAAAGTTAAAGAATCATTAGAGAGTTTTGCTTACGAATATAGGGACACGCCTATGCTTTCATTGACCCATGGTCAGCCTGCAACGCCGACTACATTTGGAAAAGAAATGTCTATTTATGTATTTAGAATAGGATGGATTGAAAATATGATTGAATCTGCAAATGGAAATCTTATGGGTAAATTATCAGGTGCGAGTGGAAATTACGCAGCGCAAATTGTTGCAATACCATCAGTTGATTGGGAAAATCTTTCAAAAAGAGTTATAAA
>CAWVSO010000121.1:0-2779 GCA_963932585.1 uncultured euryarchaeote | reverse complement strand
CTGTCAAATGGCAGAATACCCGTTCAGAGGCCCACATAACAGATGCACAAGGCCGATCTCATGTAACAAAAGCAAAAATAGCATTCAACAATGATGGGAAATTAACTGCCCTTAAAGCCCATACCTATCTAGATATAGGGGCTTATGTTTCTACAAAAGCGCCACTGCAAACTGGAGGGTACGGTGTTCTTTTATCTGGTCTTTATCGAATACCTGCAATCTCTGTAAGGATGACTGGAGTTTTTACAAATTCAGCACCTGTGGACGCTTACCGTGGCGCTGGAAGGCCCGAGGCCGCATTTGTCGTAGAAAGATTGGTTCATTTAGCAGCTAGAAAATTGGGAATGGATCCTGTTGAAATTAGAAGAAAAAACTTTGTTCCCAAGGATGGTTTCCCTTATAAAACCCCTATACTTGCAGAATATGATTGCGGCGATTATGAAGCTGCACTAGATCTGGCTCTAGAAATAGTTGATTATGATGACCTGCGCAAAAAACAACTCAAACTCAGAGAAGAAGGTCGTTATATGGGGATTGGGTTATGTTCTTTTATAGAACGTAGTGGCGGAGGATCTGAAACTGCAAAATTAAGAGTCCACTCTACTGGTGCTATAACTGCATATGTTGGTTCTGCAGATTGCGGCCAGGGGCATCAGACACCTTTCACTCAATTAATTTCCCAAGGAACTGGGGTGCATTTCAAAGATATTGAAATAGTGGCCGGGGACAGTGAAATATTGCCTAGCGGAACTGGATCGTTCGGTAGTAGAACTGGTTCAATGGCAGGGAGTGCTCTCTTTCAATGCACTGAAAAAATAGTTGAAAAAGGTACTAAAATAGCAGCCCACATATTAGAAACTCAAATTTCTAAAATTCAATTCGAAAAAGGTATTTTTTCCATTATAGGTTCTCCTACTGACTCTATAACTTTCGCAGATGTTGCATCAGCAGCTTACGGTACAAACCTCCCCGATGACGTCGAGACAGGGTTTGAAACAACAATTGTTTACTCATCTAATAAAAAAGCCTGGCCATATGGGACCCATATAGCCATAGTCGAGATAGATGTGGAAACTGGCGAAGTAGATTTACAACGCTATGTTGGCGTTGACGATGTTGGGACTATATTGAATCCTATGATTGTGGAAGGGCAGATTCAAGGCGGTATAGTCCAAGGCATAGGCCAGGCATTATTTGAACAAGCTGTTTATGACAAATCTGGAAACTTATTATCTGGGACATTACAGGATTATGCCATGCCTAGAGCAATGCATCTTCCAGACATCGAAACCGACCATATAGTGGTCCCAACAACTAGTAATCTTCTTGGAACCAAAGGCGCTGGAGAAAGTGGAACTATAGGGTCTCCCGCATCAATTGCAAATGCAGTTTCAGATGCTCTTGAACCATTTGGAATCTCTCACATAGATCTGCCTATAACAGACCAAAAAGTTTGGGAATCAATTAAACAGTCGACCTCTTCGTAACACCTTTGTATATTTTTTATCACTTACGTTCCAGGATCTGAATTTCTTATCTATAATCTTTTTATTTTTTTTTTCAATGAACCTATAAAAACAAGGCTAAATAACCAATGCCCCAAGAACAAATCAGAAAATGAAAACTTCACAAAAACAAACCATTCTGCTAACTGGGGCAACAGGGTATGTTGGCGGGCGTCTTTTAACCAAATTTGATAGAAATAAATACAACATACGTTGTATGGCACGAACGCCTTCAAACCTAAAAAACAAATTGTTACCTTGTGACGAAGTATTCTCTGGAAATGTGCTAGATAAAGAATCCATTCGTGAGGCAATGGCCGGCGTAGACATTGCATATTACCTAGTGCATTCGATGGAAGGAGGTGGCGTGGGGTTCGAAGAACTAGATCGTATCGGGGCAACAAATTTTATGGAAATTTCAAATGAAATGGGAATAAAAAAAATAATTTATCTAGGTGGTCTTGGAACTAAACAACCTAAACTATCTACTCATCTAAGAAGCAGACATGAAGTCGGGGAAATTCTTAGAACAGGGACTGCTCATGTCATCGAATTACAGGCATCTATAATTATTGGTTCTGGGAGTATTTCTTTTGAAATGGTCAGGGCGTTGGTGGAACGATTACCTATAATGATAACGCCCAAATGGGTTTCCACACGTTCTCAACCAATTGCAGTAGAAGACATTCTGCATTATCTAGAAAAATCTGCAGACTTGGACTTAGGTGATGATTCTATATTCCAAGTAGGTGGGTCTGAGGTGGTATCATATGGGCAATTAATGAGTGAATATGCTATACAAAGAAATCTAAGAAGAATTATGATAAAAGTCCCCTTGCTCACGCCTCGACTTTCCAGTTTATGGCTAGGTCTAATCACTCCTGTATATGCGCGAATTGGTCGAAAATTAATAGACAGTCTGCGAAACGAAAATATAGTGGAAAAAGAAATAGATCCTGATTTATTCAATATTAAACCAATGGGCGTTTCGGAAGCAATTCACAGGGCAATAATATGTGAAGATTTAGAATTTGCTCAAACAAATTGGTCGGATTCTATTTCATCTTCGGGTATTAAAACATCCGAAAAGAAAAAAATTCCTGGGAACAGAATCGTATATGTAAAAACTAGATGGGTAGATGCATCCACTAAAAATACTTTCGCCCCTATAAAAAAAATAGGCGGATCGAATGGCTGGTACTATGCAAATTTTATGTGGTCTGTGCGAGGTTTTTTAGATTTATTGATTGGGGGTGTGGGTCTTAGAAGAGGCC
>CAWVSO010000120.1:0-2782 GCA_963932585.1 uncultured euryarchaeote | reverse complement strand
TATTCAATCAAATCAAATAGGGGATTTAATCAAAACTCTTTCTATTTCTGAAATCAGTTATGATTCATTGTCATGGAACCAACCAAATCTAGAGACTGTATATTTGGAATTAATCAAAAATTATTCAGGTGAATCTCAATGAATTATGGTAGAATTTTCGCTGAAGCACATGCATCATGGAATTCATTTCTGCGAAGAAAAACTGCAGTTTTCTTTACATTTCTTTTTCCTATAATACTGGTATCTATATTTGGTTTTCTTGTCGGAACCCAAACAAGTGGATTATTCTCAAAAGAACCTGTTTACTATGTTGCAAGTTATATATCCATAGTAGTTCTTTTCACCCCTCTTTCTAGAATGTCTGTCACTGTCGCCCGTGGAAGAAATGGATCCCATTTCGAGAAATTATCTACCACTCCACTTACAAAAATAGAATGGTTATTGGCACATTCAATAGTGAATTTTATTCTTGTTTTAATTTCTAGTTTTTTGGTATTATCTCTTGCAGCTTTACTCACCGATTTTTCATTCACTATTCCGCCATTATTAATTTTATTTATATTCTTGGGTTCTATTATTTTCTGTAATATTGGTGCCATACTTGGTAGTATCACCGAATCTCAAGATGGGGCTATAGCAGCAAGCAACGCTATTGGGTTACCTTTGCTCTTTCTATCTGATACATTTATACCATTAGATTTACTCCCTGAGTGGGTCATACCATTCATTTCATTTTCGCCTCTAACACCTTTTGCCAGGGGATCGAGAGATTTGTTCATGTCTTCAAACTTTCCATTTGAAAATTTCCAATTTCTTTTATTATTGGTTGTTGTAACCTTCCTAATTAGTTCCAAATTACTCCCTTGGAATCAATAATTTAATTATCTATCTTCAAGAACCAATAAATCTCCACGTGTAAATGTGATTCAAAAGTACATATGTGATCACTCCCAACGATAAAGATATGATCCATGCAGTGGCACCAGCACGACCAATCTTTCTATGATATTTCAATTCAATTATCTCATTTGGGCTTCTAGTAATTCCTGTAATGACCTGATAAATTATTAATGGGACTGAAAATATAGATAATCCGATATGTACGGATAACATAATTAAATATGCATATCTTGCAAACACGGGACCTACAAATTCTTTTGTCCCCCCGCCTCCGATTTTTGTTAAATACAATATTAAAAAAAGTATTATCAAACCAAACGAAATTAACATAGCTGTTTTATGTTTTTCAATCTCTCCAATTTTAATCCAGTACCAACCTATAATTATCATACAAAGTGCACTTAAATTTATAATTGCAATGAGATCTGCGAGGCGATTTATCCACCACGCAGTAAGTGTTGGGTATATGCTATCTGGCCAGATATCCAAAAAAGTACCTATTACTACAATATATCCAATCAAGCTAAATACTAAAACTGCACTCAGTGTATTTTCTTTCAAAAATTTTCTCAATTCAAAATTTTTCATCAGTTTTATCCATGCCTCTATTCAAATTCAATGCACCAAAGCGATTTTAATTCGCTGTTTAAGTTTTTTACACCTTAATGTCAGGCATAAACTTTTATCATGGAGCAAGGGATCTATTGATTCAGATAATGCTATCAATCGACAGTTCTCCTATATCTCGGAACGGAAAAATTCTCATCTTGGCATACGATCATGGACTCGAACACGGGCCAGTAGATTTCATCGATCTTCCAAAAACAATAGATCCAAAATTTATTTTCGATCTAGCTTGTCATAAAGCTGTAACTGCACTAGCGGTCCAAAAAGGACTCGCAGAAGCCTACTTTCCCTCCTATAAGAATGATGTTAATTTACTAGCAAAAGTAAATGGAACTTCTAATCTTTGGACTGGAGAACCAAACTCTTCTATAAATTGGTCAGTTGACAATGCCATAGAACTAGGTGCATCTGCTATCGGATTCACACTTTATGGGGGTTCTAATCATGAAGTTGAAATGGCAGAAGAATTCCGAGTAGTACAAGAACAATCTCGTTCACATGGGGTACCAATTGTTATGTGGTCTTATCCTAGAGGTCAAGGGATTCAAGAAAAATTCAATGGAGATGATACCTCTGACGAAGTCATAGCATATGCTGCTAGACTTGCTTTAGAACTAGGTGCAGACGTTGCTAAAATAAAATATCCTGGCAGCAAAGCTTCAATGGAATGGGCTGTTAAGTCTGCAGGACCTGTAAAAGTAGTCCTAAGTGGAGGTTCCAAAGTCGATGATTTGACTTTCTTAAAAAGTGTTCAAGCCGTAATGGATGCTGGCGGGTCTGGTCTAGCCGTGGGACGAAACGTTTGGCAGAGAGAAAACTCAATAGAAATGTTAGATGCACTTGGAAGAATTGTTCATGAAGGAGAATCTGCTCAGGACGCTTTATCCTCTTTACAATGATTAATGAAATACTTAATATTGTTGCAGAATCGGCTCCCGAAATACGGTTAGAGCTCAGCACTCGACGAGATCATTCTACCACAATAAATCCTACTGGGGATTCTCAATTGGCAGTTGATATATGGGTGGATAATTTACTTTCAGATAGGATTTTGGCACTTGATAGCGTAGGTTCATATGCATCAGAAGAGCGCTCAGAACTCTCTATATCTGGCGACGGATTTTCAGTAGCAGTAGATCCATTAGATGGGTCTTCAAATCTACTATCTAACAATATGATGGGGACAATTATTGGAATTTATGATTCTCAACTTCCAACTTCTGGACGGGATCTTATATCTGCAGCATATGTATTA
>CAWVSO010000119.1:0-2786 GCA_963932585.1 uncultured euryarchaeote | reverse complement strand
TGATGCTGAAGGCGAGCATGAGTATTTTTGTATACCTCATGAATCAATTCAAATGGTCGGCAAGGTTGTTGTAAAAAAAGGCGGTGCTCAAACACAGACAAGCGGGGCATCAGGATCATCAATGGCAGCAAACGGCGAACAAGGGGAAGATCCTGAACACATGGGGGTGGCATTCCAAGCACATTGGGTCGGATTAGCAACAATTTTAGGGATATTTGTTTCTTTAGTCTTTACTTTCTTTTTCTTAAAATACAATGAGACTCCTCATTCAGGATATCCGAAACAAAAATAATATCATGACACACCCAAGCAGCAAATATGGTACAATTCACCGTTACGAGCCAGCTAGAGAAAGTATGGCAGCAGCAATAGCGATAGTATTACTAACTATGTTTGAAATATTGTTTTCAATTCTATTTACTTATGGTTTAATTCTTGGCGGGTGGGGATTCTCTGGAATGGGAAATATGTACTTAGGTGGTTTATTGGCTGCTATTTTCATAAATCTATCTTTCATATTGGCATTGTACCGTAGGGATTTTCTTCCAGATGTTGTAATTGTCAAACAACGCAGGAGAAAATGGGAAGATATCTACACAAAAAAAGAAGATGTTCATGGTCAATCTATTATTTCAACTATAATGGAAAAAACAAAGAATGCTCTCTATCTATATAACAAAAAATAAAAATGACATCAAACGATAAATACCCTGGAACTTCTGGTAGAAGGAGGTTTGTCAAAGGCGTTGTAGGGGGTGCTGCATTAGCTGGTCTTGGGACTGCAACTAGTGGGACTCTTAACACAACAACGAATCCTTCTGGCGCTGGAGGGGGTGTGACTGAATATTTCGGAATAGAAAAATTATTCGGCCCGGCCCCTCGTGGAATGCCTCAAATACCCGTTAGAATCGACGACGATGGATTTTTAATGGGGCTGTGGCCTGAAGTATCCGAAATAGTTGAAGGCGGTAAAAAAATATCTGTGGCTCAGCAAGAAATAGCTGGAATTGTATATTCGTCCGATTGGTTCCAGTACTGCGGTGTCCAAACCTATCCTGGTGTGCGTCCTCTTGCAGATCAAGATAGTTATTTCAGATATGCAAATAACCCTCCTTATCAATGGCAAAAAGATGAAGTATCTCCTGGTCAAAAAGTCAATATAAGCGATTTCGAGGATTATGGTACCTGGGGAAATTCTATCGGAAAATCTGGGGTTGGAAAACCAGCTTTCGTTACTTGGAGGTCTCAAAATGTCCCTGCTCAAAACGCATTGCCCGTCCAGCTCATTCGGAGCTCTTTAATCGAAAGTTCGATTTCCAATGCAAAAGGCCAAACTAAACAATGGCTCCAAGAAAGCACGAAACAGGGTTTTATAGCCATCTTGGATAAGTGTACTCATTTTTGTTGTGTACCTGGATTCAAATCCTTTGCAGATAGTGAAAAATTCGAAGGTGGGGATTTAATATATTGTCAATGTCACCAATCTGTTTATGATCCTTTCAGCATTATAAAAGGTCAATTTGTCGCTTTACCGCGAACCGAGGATTAACATGAATGAAAATTTAAAAGATAACTATGATTATTCAAAATGGCTCTCTGAGAAAGATCTCACCCCTATAGAACGAACTTATTTGATGATACTCATCTGGGCAGACCAGCGCTTTAGGATTGTAGATTACTTGGAATTCATTGAAAATTTATATTACAAAATAAACATGCAAATGCCTCGCAGCCATACAGAACAATATAATCTTGACAATAAATTTTGGTATTGGTACCCATTATATGCTCTTGGATCTTTTTCTATCATAGCATATTTGGTCGCTGCAATATCTGGTGGCATTCTGGGATTCTACTATGCACCTGCAACCGCAGGAGACCCAACAGCTGCATATTCTCAAATAACATATATCATGACAGAACTTAATTTTGGATTCATGCTCCGGTCTATTCATAGGTGGTCTGCTCAAGTCATGGTGGCAGCAGTCTTCCTTCATATGCTTCGTGTCTATTTCACAGGTGCATACAAGGAACCTCGAGAATTAAACTGGATTCTTGGAATTATACTAATATCTCTAACTTTAGTATTTGGATACACAGGATATTTACTTCCTTGGGATCAGCTTTCTTTCTGGGCAGGTCAGATCGGAGTAGAGATGGCACTTTCAGTACCTATATTGGGCGAGTGGGTGGCCCAATTAATGTTCGGCGGGTTTTCTCTAGGCCAAGCAACACTCCAACGTATGTATATATTGCATGTATTTGTATTGCCTTTCGCGGTAACGGCTTTAATTGCAATCCACGTTGGGATTGTTTGGATTCAAGGGATTGCAGAACCACACTAACATAATGAACTTAAAATTTAATAACATGGGCAAAAAAAATCTCAATTCCAACATTCGAACGGACGGATCTGGAATTTTACAAAACCCCGTTGCACCAGATGATCAAACACCCACTTGGTCAGAAAGGAAAGAAAATTCCACTGGGCTAGCTCAATTAACATACGAGTATTTTGAGAGGGCACGTCTGGAAGACCAAGACATCCGTTCTCGTGCAGACTATCTCGAACGCGAGGTGCTAGGATTTCCTCTCTGGCCGCACGGGATAATACGCGGATTTGTTATCACTAGTTTCTTTATAGGCATTATCTTACTTCTATCTGCGGCACTCCCGCCTCATATAGCTGCACCTGCGAACCCAAGTCAAACTCCTGCAGTAATTCTTCCAGATTGGTATCTTTATTGGTCATTTGGTTTACTCAAATAGTCTTCATTTATTTTCAT
>CAWVSO010000118.1:0-2836 GCA_963932585.1 uncultured euryarchaeote | reverse complement strand
AACAAATGTCACATGGAGACCCAATTATTGCAGTGAGTCTTGACATTCGACGTGATGTGTCAGGAGGCATTTCGGATAGAGGTATAAAATGACCAGATTCATTGAAAATATCAGATTCATTGAAACACCAACCATATAAACCGACACTAACTTTGCCCATCTTTGTAGACATAGATATAACCTATAGTAAAAAAAGAATATCGTAGTAGAATTCGTTATGCAGATATTATGGATTGGTTTTATATAAAAACAAAAGATATGTGGAATACGTTATATAGTTATTAGAAAGATATATTAAAAATGACCTATCCAGGGATTGGACGATTATACGATAAGTGTGGTGATTGCTATTAAATCAAAAGAAAAACTAAAATTCCCCACGATCGATGTTGAGGGATTGAAAATTGGAAGGTCCCATCCTCCAAGAATAATGGGAATATTGAATTTAAGCCCAGAGTCCCCATATAAGCCAAGTATATATACGGACTTGGAAAAAGCGGTGGAAAGAGTGGATTGCATGGTAGAAAATGGTGCAGACATAATAGACATAGGGTTATCTTCTGCAAATAAAAAAATAAAACCGTTAACCGAATTGGAAGAGTTATCAAGATTTGAATTGGCTATAAAGATTAAAGATGAGATTGACGAGGGGATTATTTTATCAGTTGAAACCAGATATTCAAAAGTTGCAGAAGAAGCATTGAAAGAGGGTTGGGCAATGGTAAATGATATATGCGGTTTTGCAGACCCCAATATGCCAATTGTATGTGATAAATACGATGCCGCGGTCGTTAAAATGGCAGGCTCAGGAGATTTGAATCGCCCAGGAGATCTTGGGAGCGTGGAAGAAATTTACTTAGAATTAACACATGAATTGACAGATAAAACGATTATAGATCCGGCTTTTGGTGGTTGGGGAAAACAGAAAACACTAGATCTAGATGTAGAGACTTTTCGGCAATTGGAAAGATTTTGTGAGCTAAGTAATCCGGTTTTGATATCGATAAACCGTAAAAATTTTCTTCGGCGTGTCGTGGGTAAATCTACAGAAGATTCACTTTCAGTTAGCCTTGCTGCAACAGCAATTGCGATAGACAAAGGAGTAAGTGTGATACGTACACATGATATTTCAGAGACATATGATGCAGCAATGGTTGGTTATGTTGTTGCGAATGGAACTCTAGAATGAAATTTGAAACTTGGGAACCAATTTATAATGACATATTAGATGAATTTGGATTTTTAAAAAAAGATGATGAACTAGCTAGAGATATATTAGTGAAAATGAACCCCAAAATGAGAATTGGGAACTTAAAAAAATTTAGAAACTCAAAAGTGGCCATTGCAGGTGGAGCTAGTTGTATAGAGAATGAGCTAGATATTTTCGAAAATGTGGATTATACTGTTGCCGTTTCGACTGCTGCAGACATATTATTGAGAGAAGGGATTAGGATTGATATGATGGTAACAGATCTAGACAAAAATCCAGACACTACTAAGATGTTGAATGATCTTAAAATTCCAATTGCCGTGGCAGGACATGGGGACAATATAGAAGAATTAAAGAAATGGGTTCCTAGATTGGATCTTAATTATGTAATTGGGACTACGCAGGTTGAACCGATGAATAATATTGTGAATTATGGAGGATTTACAGATGGAGATAGGGCTGCATTTATAGTAGATTTTATTGGGGCAAAAGAGATTTTATTTGCAGGGTGGGATTTTGATGATAATTCGGTGAGCAAGAAAAAGAAAAAGAAATTAAAATGGGCAGAATATCTATTGCGATGGCTTGAAATTTCCAGAGGGCAAAAGTTCACCATCCTAGATAACCGAAGAGATAACGGGTTGTAAACATAAATAAGAGTAAAAATGAGAGTAAAATTATTAGAAGGAACCCCAGATCCAGAGGAGCTTGTTTGCCGATGCGCAAGAGGAGACTATTCTGATGAATGGGTTGGAAAGAGTAGGTCATTTGAAGATGTTATGGGAGCTGTGAAAGGAGATACAATAGAGGAAAAGAAAGAAACTTTGCTTGATCATCTGATGAGATCTGGCCATTGGGGTCCATTTGAACACCCTACTGCGACATTTGCCGTAGAGGGCATTAGTCGAGCGTGTATGGCCCAATTAACTAGACATAGACATGCGTCTTTTGATGTTATGTCTTTGAGATATGTGGATTTATCTTCTGGAATGGATTTAAAACAAAGATTCACATACCCAAATACTTTTCAACAGGAGGAAGTGGTTTCGAGAGAAGGTGTCGGTAACGTGGAAATGTCAGTTGAAGAACGCGGGGATTTGGCCGACAGAATTTATGAGGAATGTGCTAGTGCATATTGTAGATTGATAGAAGCAGGAGTTCCAAAAGAAGACGCTAGAATGTTGCTGCCTATTGGGACCAAAGTTAATTTGACGTTCAGCATGAATTCACGCTCATTGATGCACCTTTTAGATATGCGTATGAAAGCAGATAGTCAGTGGGAAATCAGAGAATTGTCACGTTTGTTGCTTGCAGAAGCAAAACGATGGATGCCACAAACTTTTGCATATTATGAAAAAAAACATCCTTTTAAGTTGACCCCTTAAATTGGAAAATTTAAAACAGAAACGTTATACTAGCAACTATATTAAATTTCTTTAAGGTCTATTGGTGTAGTCCGGCCAATCATTTTACCCTCTCACGGTAAAGACTCGGGTTCAAATCCCGGATAGACCATTCTGCAAGAGGACCATAAACCCCCTACTTTTTGAAGATAGTAAGAGTTCACGTTCTATAGGTAAAAGCATTAGACGAAAAATTAATTGATTGCAATTACAGCATCGAAGA
>CAWVSO010000117.1:0-2843 GCA_963932585.1 uncultured euryarchaeote | reverse complement strand
CGTTTATTAAACAACAGTAAAAAAGAACACATATGGTTAGTTGTGGGGGCACCACCCCTGAAAAATGATGGACGTCCTGTACTAAATTAAACAATCCCCATTCTGTATCTTATCGATATTCTTCATTCAAACATGATTAACTATAAGCAACACTCCTGCAATAATACCCGCCATGGCAGAAATTTTCCCTATATTTTTTCGGTGAATTTTTTGAATTTTATCCCAAAAATGACCAATAATGCTCATCAAAATAATAATTGTACCGCAAAAAGAAATAATAATAAGACTTCCACCCACGACATCATTGGATGTCGCCACGAGCAATATTATTAAAAATCCTGTGCCTGCAACTCCATGTATTATTCCTATCATAAGGGATTTAGGGGACCAATCTTCTTTTTTCTGCATGGGATTCAAATGACCATATTCACTTCCATATTTGTGAATATGGTTATTAATTCTCTCATCAAACACTATTCCTTTCAATCCTAAATATATGAGTGTAATTCCCACCGCAACTTCTCCAACGTTGGAGAAATTTTCTGAGATTTTTATATCAAATATTATAAATAATATTCCTATAACTGCAGTAGTTATAGAATGCCCAATTCCCCACGATAAACCAATCTTCCAAGACTGAATATTTTCTTTTTGATTTACCAAATTCGTAACTGCTATTACATGATCTATTTCAAAAACATGTCCAACTCCTATCAAAATGCCAATTATAATGACACCAATACTGGACATTTCTCCTAAGTTCTGTCCCATCGATTCATAAATCAACCAAAGCACTACAAATTCTTCTTCTATCACTTTCAAAAACCTACCTAACTTATTCTTTGTTTTCTTTTATCCATTTCCTGGCGCCATCTGAATATTTTTTTATTCGTTGTCCTACTTTTTCTTTATCTTCACTTGAAACTGAATTGCTAATCGTTTTAGCAGCTTCATAATATTGCGCACCGGGGGCAAAATGTTTGGCCTTTGAAATAATATCTGCCACTTGATCTGGATCTTCTTTCACGGATGTAATATATTTCTTAAGTGCCCCTGTATTTTCTTTTATCCACTCCTTGGCATCTTCTCCATTTTCTATATTTCCGGGTTTGACCTTCAACTGTTCTTTTATCCACTCCTTGGCATCTTCTCTATTTAGTTCCTTAACCTGTTCTTTTATCCACTTCAACTCCTTGGAATCTTCTCCATTTTCTATATTTCCGGGTTTAACCATATACCAAGTTGTCAGGAGAACCACAAAAACATTCTCCACTCGAACCAACCCATAAAACCCGATTCTAGTTGTATTCTTCAGGGAACAACAAATACACAGGTGCTCCTACTACAACAATGAAAGTGGCTAGATATAACACAAACCAATTCGTTACAGAGTTGAAATTATAGCTTGGAGCAACAAAAAACATGAAATAACCCACATTTACTATATTCGCAGTTATAGCAATCCGCGCACCTCTTTTTTGCTTGTTATAGAGAAGGTATGCACCATATAAAATTGCCAATGTAGCAATCAGACAAATGCTCATTCCTATTGGTTCTGATGCAAAAGTTATCGTACCTGCAACCGAGCCATCCAAATTCACAAGCGGAGTCCCTGTGAAAATGGGGATCCATTGACTTTGCAACGTGAGTATTTGATCAAAAATAATCGCGCCCAAACTAAACCAGTATACAAGTAAAAATTTGTTCAATGGACTCAATCCCAGGTCGGCTAATATTTTATTTGTCATAACATAAATAACAGAGATGTGGGCTTAAAAACTAATCTATATATCAGATTTTCTATCTAATTGTCCCATATTTACCTTTAACAAATTCCATGTAGTATTCCAAACTAAATTCTTCAGGCATATTTTTAAAATAGTTTTCTATCATTTTTCCTCTCTCAGCAGGTTCTGATGAGGACAATTCTTTAGATTCTAAAATGTACCCCAATAAAATAGCAGAATAAAATGGGCCTTTCCCATTTTCCATATTATTTAATATTTGGTTAACTTCGCCGTCTCCCAATGATTCTCTATACATAGAATCAATGATAGAATATGCTGGAGACGTCACTCTGTGAGGATAATCCCACTCCTTTTCAGGTAGTTTTCTATTTTCCATAGTTTTTATCTAGATATTCAACTATCGCAGAACTTTCATATAAAAAAGTCTTGGTAGAATTATCCACCAGAAACGGAATTTGATCCTTTCCACCAATATCTATCATTTTTTGATGGGCAATTTTATTTTGAATGACTCTCCCTCTACTCGCTGTCATTCGGGGATTGTGACTTATGTAGGACAGTCCCAATTCCATCAATCTATCTCGCACAACAACACACCACGGACAATTTTCTGCTTGATATAATTCTATCATTATTCACTGATTAAATCTTCACGCTTAATAGACCTTATCACTCGGATGATTTCTCATATCTTAAAATATGACAAATCGAAAGCAGTGATGCATAGCAAACTTACTTATCTGCAGAACTAAAATATATTTTAAGGAGAAAATGGCATAAATGCCTCATTAACGACTCTTGAAAAAAACCGACAGTTCCATTTTAAAATTCGTAGTAATGGCCCACTCAATGGTGCACGTATTCGAACTTTCTATCCCAGTTTTCATAGCTATTTGGCTATTTGAATTCGGAGTCACTCCTGCAGTTATAGGGCTCACCGTAACTGTAGGGTATGCTCTTTTTGGACTAGGGTCTCTTCCAAGTGGAATCTTGGCAGACTACATCAGTCCAAAAAAACTTATTCTATTTTGTTTGCTGGGGATGGCAACTTCATTTTATGTTTTGAGCATTTCTCAAAGTTTGATAATGATCTCA
>CAWVSO010000116.1:0-2869 GCA_963932585.1 uncultured euryarchaeote | reverse complement strand
GTGAATCTGCAACTGAAGGAAAAAGACAAGTTTCGCTCACCATAAGGTACAGAGACTCAGATGGTAAATCTCATCTATCTGACCCTCTAGATGTGATTCTAGATATCTCTAACAAGAAAGATGCATTTGAAATTTCTCCAATAAATCCAGTTTTCGTTCCTGGTTCTGGTTCTTTATTGACTTTACAGGTCACTAATACTGGGACTGAAACGATAAGTGATATTTCTGCAAAAATATTCCCTGAAAGCCCTATATCTGCCAAAGACGATACTGCATTTATATCGGAACTTTTGCCTGGTGAAAACAAACAAATAATTTTCGATATTTCCATATCAAACGCAGCTTTGGTTAAGGTCTATCCTTTGGATCTAGATTTCCAATATGACACATCTTCTGGCGACACTTTATTATCTGATACCTATCAGATTCCAATCGACGTTACTCTTGAAACAAGAAATGGGCCATTCTCATCTATCCCGATTTTACCAATTCTTGTTGTAGCAATAATTGCAGCAACTACCGGGGCACTATACATCCGTAGAAACCGTCAAAATAAATAGTATAAAAGTAACCTAAAATGGATCTCAAACCATACGTAGAACCTATTGTTAGCCTGATACTCACACGTACTAAAAGTGTGATATTTGCATTCCTTATTTTATCAGTCATTTTTGCAGCTGGTCTAGGAAATATATCAACAGAAGCAGGAACTGAACAGTTCACAACAGATCTGCCCTCTGAGAAGGCTCTTCAGGAAATAAACCAAAAGTTTTCCCCGAAGTTCTCAGAAACGAGCTCTAACAGTGATGGTGGATTCGGTCCACCTTCTGGCTCTGGAACTACTGGAAGTACTCAACTTATTCAAGTCAGCACCAACGTACTTTCTAAACCTTCTCTATTAAGAATGCTAGAACTTCAATACTCTCTAGAACAACAAGATGATCTAAGGGTTGTAGGTAGTTCTAGTGCCGCGGGTATAGTTGCAACATCTATCGACCCTTCTGCACAAACACTCAAGAAACAACTCTATGTAATTGATCAAACCCCTCCTTCAAAAATTAAATCTACAATTCGAGAAATCAATGATAAAACGCCATCTTTTAGAGGCCTTCTTAGTTCAGATTTTAACGAAGTCTCTTTAACTGCTAGTTCCACAATCGGAATCGTAACTCATTCTTTATCTTCCACTGCACAGGGGGCACAACAAAGCACTGGAACTAGTGGGGTAGATCCTCTTGCAGATATACAAAAATCAGTTGCAGAGTCTGCTTCAATAGGCGGGGATGTTAGGGTTTTTGGATCTGGTATATTTTCCAATGAATTCGGAAATGTTATAATAGACACAATGATCATAGTGACTCCTGCAGCTGTCATATTAATTATCGCTTTCTTAATATATGCATATCGAGACTTAATCGATCTATTCCTTGGTGTAATTTCACTCTTCATGGCACTTATATGGACGTTTGGATTCATGGGAATTTTCAACATTCCATTTAGCCAGATGCTCATAGCTGTCCCACCAATTCTATTGGCAATAGGGGTAGATTTCGGTATCCATTCAATCAATCGTTATAGAGAAGCAAAGAACGATGAAAACAGCGTAGACGAAGCTGCATCTCTCATGCTTAATCAGATCATCATAGCATTTTTCATAGTAACTGCAACCACAGTTATTGGATTTCTCTCAAATCTGACCAGTTCTTTACCACCAATAAAAGACTTCGGCATCGTAGCTAGTATTGGGATAGTTTTCACCTTTTTAGTTTTTGGAATATTTTTGCCTGCTGCAAAAATACATATAGACCGTCTCAGACAATCTGAAACAAGACGTATACCCACATTTTCAACTTCACCTCTTGGGAGGGATGGATCAATTTTAGGAGAATTGCTTAAAAGTGGGGCATGGATTGCCAAAAAAGCTCCTGTAGTTTTTTTAATTTTAGTCATCATTTTTTCAGGAATATCACTAAATTATGCAACTGGAATAGACACAACATTTTCAGTTGAGAATTTTTTACCGCCCGAAGAAACTGCTTACTATCTCACTATCTTGCCCGAGCCATTTAAACCTGGCACGTATTCCTCAGTTGGTACTTTAAACTACCTAACAGACAATTTTGATACATCCCAGTCTGGTGGGTCTATAACTATGTTTATAGATGCTCCTATGCGTCATGACAACTCCCTAGAGTCTCTCTATAAAATAAGTCAGAATCCTCCAAACACATTCGCGACTGAAGGAAGGGTGGCAGTATCTAGTAGCATATTAAATGTAATCCAAGACCATGCATCAAAAGATCCCGAATTTGCCAAACTAGTGTCTATCAGTGATAGAAATGGAAATGGAGTACCTGATAAAAATCTTGAGGAAATATATGGCACTTTATTTTCCTCATCCTCTCGTTCTCAAACACTTAAATATCTGCCAGAAGATCGACGTGGAACTTTGGTTATTTATTCACTCAAAGCCGACGCTAACACCGAATTAGCTGCACTAGAAGGAAAAATGATTGCAGATGAACAGCGATACTCTTCAATTTCTACAGGAGAAACAATCGTTCTAGAAGATGTTGTGAACCTTCTACTTGATTCTGCAATTAAGAGCCTTTTAGTTGCCCTCTCTTTAACCGCACTTTTCTTAGTATTTCTCTATTGGCTATTGGATAGGCGCCCACTACTAGGGCTGGTCAATGTTTTCCCAATAGTCATAACTGTGGCACTAGTGGGGGGGAGCATGCGCCTCGCTGGGTTGTCCTTCGATGCTTTCACCGCCACAGTTCTAGCTTTAACTGTTGGTCTTGGTGTGGACTATTCTGTTCATGTAGTGCATAGATTCGTCGATGAATACGATTCAACCGGGGATGTT
>CAWVSO010000115.1:0-2939 GCA_963932585.1 uncultured euryarchaeote | reverse complement strand
AAAAAGAGGCAGGGGCGGTCCTCCAAAAAGAAGTGGTGGTGGCCCTCCGAAAAAAAGTAGAGGCCCTCCTCCAAAAAGAAGTGGTGGTGGCCCTCCGAAAAAAGGCGCGGGTCAAAGAAACAATAACAGAACTAACAGAAACAAAAATTAATTTCTTCTTTTCATTTGTTAAAGTTGTATCTATTTTCAAGAAATCTCATTTTCCCACATCTGTATTCCTCTGAAATATCTTCAATCCAAACTCGGGAATCACGGCAATCAAGTGGTCAAAAATATCTGCTTGAACAATTTCATAATCGATCCAATCTGTACTGTTCGTAAATGCGTATATTTGTATTGGGAGTCCCTTTTCACTTGGTTCTAATTGACGAACCATCAATGTCATTTCTTTGTGGATGTTGGTGTTATTCTTTAAATATGATTCAATATATGCTCTATATGTTCCGATGTTGGTTATATTTCTACCATTTATGACTTCTGAATTATCGATTCCATTAGCTCTGTTGTATTCTTCAATTTCGCCTTGTTTATTTTTAATATAATCTGCTATGAGTTCAATTCTCTTGAATTTCTCAATTGACTCGGCATCACAAAAAAAGACGCTGTTCATATCGATAAAAATAGACCTTTTAATACGCCTTCCACCACTTTCTTCCATATTTTTCCAATTCTTGAATGTAGACTCAATCAGTTTATGAGTCGGAATAACTGAAACTGTCTTATCCCAGTTTTCAATCCTTACCCCTTGCAATGCGATATCTACCACAGTTCCATCAGCTCCAAATTGAGGAACTTCGATCCAATCACCAATTCTAAAAAGATCATTAGAATTTATCTGCACACTAGCAACAAATGAAAGTATGGTATCTCTGAAAACAAGAAGAATAACAGCTGTCATCGCACCGATTCCACTAATTAGTATCACTGGACTTCTGCCCATAAGCACTGACACTATGACCACAATTCCGCATATCCAAACTATGAGTTTAGCAACCTGAATATAACTCTTAATTTGAAAACTCCTTGAATATTCTGTAGTCTTGTAAAAATCTCCAATTCCATTAAGAACGCCTTGAACCAACAAAACAACACTCAGCGCTATAACGCCAATGGATGCCCTTTCAATAATAACTGTAAATTGAGATATTTCAGAAGCAAAATTATAAAATATAAACGCTGGAGCACAGTATGACAAGCTTCCTAAAACTCCTTCGGTAATTAGAAAATCATCTATTTGCGTGCCTGTGCTCTCAATCAATTTATTGTTAGAAACTATTGAAATAAATTTTTTTACAACAGCCCAACAAATAACACTAAGAACTACTAATATTCCTAGGACAAAAACTGAATACATCGCCGTATCTTGAGGCAAATACGGGGATAAATAATCCATCATAATATCTAACGCCACCACCAGGGCTCGAACCTGGGACATCCTCGTTAACAGCGAGGCACTCTACCAACTGAGTTATGGAGGCTCTGTATATGTCTTTTTGTCCCGCTTTACATATTCGTTTCGTTTTAATCAAGGCATATCTTTAAAGGATTATCAATCTACACCGACATAGTTTCATTCGCTGTCGCTTTAGCGATAATAGATTATGGCAACATTTGAGGAAGTAGTAGATACAATCAAATCCGAAACGTTGCCCACCCCCGAAGAACGTGAAAGACTAAACCAAGCAGTAGAAAAACTGAAATCTATATCTCAAGAAGCAACAAAATCTTTGCCCTTCGAAACAAGCGTATTGCACTTAGGCAGTACTTCTAGAAATACATGGTTAAGGGAAGATATCGACATAGATATTTTTATCCAATTTCCTTCATCAGTATCTAAAGAAGACTTAGAAACATATGGTCTCAAAGCAGGACATGAAATACTTGAAAATGGACATGAAGAATATGCAGACCATCCTTATGTCAAGGGAAAATTTGAAGAATTCAATGTTGATATAGTTCCTTGTTATTCTATCAATTCTTCCAAAGATCTCATATCCGCTGTAGATAGAACCCCTCTCCATGGGGTTTATTTATCTAACCATATAACTGATGAACTAACCGATGAAATACGTGTATTCAAAAAGTTCCTTAAAAGCTGTGGAATATATGGGTCTGACTTAAAAACTCAAGGCGTTTCTGGTTATCTAGTTGAACTTCTCATAATTATGTTCGGGGGATTCAAACAGACCATAGAAGAAGTGTCTCAATGGGGATCTTCTGTTCGTTTAGATATGGAAAACCATAGCAGTCATAATTTTGAATCACCACTCACTTTAATAGATCCAACCGACCCAACCAGAAATGTAGCAGCTGCACTCTCTTTAGAAAATTTTTCTCGTTTACAACATTGTTCTCGTGATTTTTTATCTAACCCTAGGGTGGATTTTTTCAATTCTCCAATTGCTGAACCTATCACTTCAGATGAGCTAAAATCTCATATAAAAATACGCGGAACTTCTCTTTTATCTATTATTTTTCCCACCCCTCAAATAGTGGACGATGAATTATATCCTCAGTTACAAAAATCATTATCTGGAATCTCAGATTTATTATGCCGCCATGGTTTCAAAATAATCAGAAAACATGCTTTTTCTAAATCCGATACATTACTTTTTTTCGAACTTTCGTCACTTTCTATACCTTCAATCGAACTCCATGAAGGGCCACCTCTTAGTTCCAAAAAACACGCATCTATATTTTTCAATAAGTACGTATCTGAAAATGTTTATGGCCCATTCATAATGGGTGATCATTACGCAGTAGAACGTCACCGTGAATTCAATAATGCAGTCTCTCTCTTAAGAAGTGAGAAAATTTTCACTGCACGCATGGGGCCTGATATAGAACAATCTCTTAAAGCACAATACAGTGTCATTTCAGGAGATGAAATTCTAACTTTAACCACTCAATTTGGATTAGATTTTAAAAATTATTTTAAT
>CAWVSO010000114.1:0-2999 GCA_963932585.1 uncultured euryarchaeote | reverse complement strand
TTGGAACTGATAAGAATCCATTTGTGCTATATCAAATGCTCAAGAATTCTAGGACCCCTGCACCAATTAATGCAGGAGATGTGGCAGAAGAGAAGATAATTATCCCAGCAGGGGACACAGGGTTTCCACCAGGTCCATTTGTGGGAGATTTACAAGCAGTTGGCGCATCTGCCCAAATATTGGAAGGATCAATTAAAGTGACCGAATCCAGTGTTGTTGCAGAAGTAGGCGATACAGTTACCCCTCAACTTGCAAATGTATTAGGTGCATTGGGGATCGAACCAAAAGAAGTTGGATTAAAATTAAAAGCTGTTTTTTCAGAAGGCACACTCTATGAAACTGACGTTCTTGACATAGATACTGAGATGTATAAGTCTAAAATGACATTGGCATCAAATAATGCGAGGAGTTTGTCTATGGCTAGCGGCCATCCAACATCTGGAACCATAGCATCTCTGTTACTGAAAGGATTCTTAGATGCTAGATCGGTTGGATTTTCGGCAGTTATTGAAAGTCCAGATTTGGTGGCAGATATAATAAGTAAAACTGTTATTGAATCGCAAGGATTGGCGATGTCATTAGATGAGTCTGCAAGACCTACCAGTTTAAAAGGTGTCGTAAAGAATACGCCAACGGAAGAGATAGAACAGAGCGGTGAACAAAATGAATCAGAGGACCCCAAAGATGAAGAGTCAGATAACGAAGAAGCGGCTGTTGCAGGATTGGGCGATCTATTCGGTTAAATTATAAAAAAGGAACTATAAAATGGAATACATATATTCAGCATTGATTCTTCATGAATCTGGAAAAGAAATAAACGAGAACAACGTAACATCGGTGTTAAAAGCTGCAGAAGTTGAAGTCGAAGACGTTCGGGTGAAAGCACTTGTTGCCGCACTAGATGGAGTAGATATAGAAGATGCCTTGAAATCGGGTGCTGCAGTTCAAGTTGCAGCTGCAGTTCCAACAGAAAATGCTTCTGTTGATGTGGCTGCGGTTGAAGCTGAATCCGAAGAAGAAAACGAGGCTGCAGAAGAAGCAGCTGTTGCAGGATTGGGCGACCTATTCGGTTAAATTATAAAAATTAAAATTTAATCTAAAGATAATAGATTACGCAGGGTTAGAAAATTTATTTAATTCTGTACGTAGAACTTTGATCAGTGTCTTCTATAATTATGCCAAGAGATTCTAGTTTTGTTCTAAGTGCATCTGCACGATCATAATGCCCACTTTCCCGTTCTTGGTTTCTGAGAGAAATTATCAAATTGATTAGGTCACTTGATAAGGCGTCAGACCCGTGATTATTTTCAAATGACAAACCTAGAATATCAGATGATAAAGTGTCTAAGAGTTGCAAGGCATAATTAAGTGACTTATAATCATATTGATCGTTGGAATCTAGATATTGGTTTAATAAATTTGTTATGCCGAATATTGCAACTATAGCCTCTCTCGTGTTGAAGTCATCATCCATTGCAACATAGAAATTATCTCGGAATAGTTTCAACGAATTTTTGAGATTGCTATCGGTGAGTTTTGAGTGTGAAGATGAACTTTCTACAGCAGAAATGGTTCTAAGATATGTACGTTTTAAGCGACCCCACCTTTCGACAGCTTCGTGGAGAGCAACTTCAGAATATGTTTGGTGTTGATGGTAAGAGGTAGATAGAAGAAACATCCTAATAGAATTTGAACCAAATTCAGAAATTGAATTTGAAACTGAAAAATAATTTTTCAAACTCGAACTCATTTTTTCACCTTGAGTTTCAAGAAGACGTATATGCACCCATAAATTTGCGAAAGGTTTTCCTGTGAATGCCTCGCTTTGTGCCTTTTCATTTTCATGGTGGGGGAAAATTAAGTCTTGCCCCCCTACATGAATGTCAATGCGATCTGAAAGATGTGTCAGTGACATCGCAGAACATTCTATATGCCACCCAGGGCGCCCAGGGCCCCAGGGAGAATCCCAAATACTCCCAGTAGGAGTGTTTATAGAAGGTAAGGATGGATCACGATGTTTAGATATCGATTCGGGGGCGACAGGACCAGACTTCCAAAGCGCGAAATCATTTCGGTGACGTTTTTCAAGTGATTCTATTTTTGAGTTTGAGAAAGAAGTGTCATTTAAATTTGGATTAGATAATTTACCGTAATCTTGAAATGATTCAACGTCAAAATAAACAGATCCATTTGATTCATATGCATTTCCTGAATCAATCAATGAAGATATAAGATTAAGTATTTCGGGTATGTGTTCAGTTGCTCTGGGATACGCATTGGCACGCTTGAGCCCCAAAGATTCCATATCATGGAGGGCTTTATTAATAAAATAAGACGCGACTTCGGGTTCAGATGAACCGTAGTCACTCTCCCCGATCCTAGCTACTATTTTCTCATTTATATCTGTGAAATTTTCAATATAGGTGACATCATACCCAGAATGTTCTAACCACCGCCTCATTGTATCCACATGCACCCATGCTCTAGCATGACCCAAGTGCGGCATGTCAGATACAGTTAAACCACAGAAATACATAGAAACAGAATCTAGATTTATTGGTTTAAATTCTTCTTTTTTCCCAGTTGAGGAGTTGGTTATAAACAATGGCACTATGAATTAAGAGGATTGAAGATAAATTAAATCCTTTGATAAGAGAAGTGGACATGACATTGAGCTTCTTCGATTGAGAAAATATATTAGTTATTTGGCTTCTCCACCATATTTAAGAAAAATATAACATAGAAAAAGAACAGATATCAAACCAAAAGTTGAAACGATAGTTATGCTTTTTATAGAATTTGGAAAGGCAACCCCACCGGGTGCATCGGCTGCAATTGCAATTCCAGAAAAGGAAAGAAATGCCATAGATGTGATAAAAGAGTTGATTAGATACCGCATATTCATGTTATGGAATGTCGGTAAGGTAAACGCATAAATGCACCGATATGCAGATGAAAAAGACTCGGAATATTTATGCAACTCCACATCTAAAAGACAT
>CAWVSO010000113.1:0-3002 GCA_963932585.1 uncultured euryarchaeote | reverse complement strand
TTTGGAGGACCATCATCATTCAGATTACCGATCCTAACGCAGATAACAGATATGTCGTATTCATCGTGGTAAAATCGCCCTAGTAATTCCCCTACGGCTTTGCTAACCCCATAAAAATTTCCAGGTCTTGGGGGTTCTGCCCCATCGAGTTCAAATGAAATATTAGGAATATCATTTGAAGGCTCTAAGTTTTTTTCATAATGACCAACCGCGTGGTTTGAAGAAGCAAAGATGAATTTATTAACACCTTCTTCAACAGCTGCTTCAAATAAAATTTGAGTTCCTTCGATGTTATTTCGAAGTACTGATTGCCAAGGCGCAGAGGAATTTGGATCCCCTGCTAGATGGATTATTGTATCCACGCCAGATACTGCTTTTTTAACCGATTCGGCATCTAAAATATCAGTAACTATTACTTTATGCTGGAAATCTTTGTCGGGTTCACAAATATCGAGTAGACGCCAAATATAATCTTCAGAGAGGTGTGAAAGAATAGCTTTACCAACTTTTCCAAGTGCACCTGTTAGCAATACAGTTTCTGCCATTGGAGTTTGATGAGAGGGGAGAGAACAAGAAAGTTGTTCTTTGAATAGATAAAAGAATGGATAAATGACATACCCGAAGCTTCCTTATATTATGAAAGATACCAGTACATATGGAACCGACTGAAACTGAAATTGCTTGTTTTGAATCAGGTATTAAACTTGGTTCTTTGTATCATCAATTTATAGGATCCCCTATAAGCGAAAATAACATCAACAGTTTGGCCACGGCAATTGAGAATTCAATTAAAAATCAGCCATACTGTTCAGATGTTTCGGTTATTATAGATGAGAAAAAAGTCGATAGCTCTATTGATGGAATGTTTGGATACACAGAATTGAAAGGCGATATGATGTCAGTTACAGTTGGAATAGAATATGAAAATACAAAAGTTATAGCTAAAATTAGAGAAGAAAATGGATACCCATTAATGTTTATTGAATCAATAGATAAAACAAATGACACCGCTGAGCGAAATGGATGAATTTTATAGATTCAATTTGCCGAAATAAAGCATACAGTTAGTTCGAAGATAGGTCGATGGCTGATACGGATGTTAAAAGATTAGAAAGAGAGATTGAAGCTTCATTTAATAATTTTATTCCGTTGTCGGATGTGGCAAGATTTGGATCTCCAACAATTCCATTTTCAGAGAATTCATCGACATCGTAAGCCATTTGAGCACCATGCTGAAAGTCCCCCCAGCGAGAGTCTTTGTTTGAAGATGAGGGTGGGATTCTATCAGAATGTACAAGAAGGGGAAATAAATGCAACAATAAGGATGTCTCTGTTTCACCCGCGTGCCCCATGAGAAGGTTTGGAGAATGTTTGAACCATGTAAAAGTTGTTACGAATGCGGTTTGATTGCTAGCTCTAGTGATATTTGCAGATACCTCAGATAGAGCATCTATATTGCCCCCATGACCATTTACAATTATAATTTTTTTCCACCCGTTGTGGATAAATGAATTGAGTATATCAGAGATACAGTTTCTAAATGTATCAGGAGATAACCAAATGGTCCCAGGAAAATTTCTGTGTTCTTCTGAAATGCCATAAGGAACGGTTGGTGCAATAATAGCAGTTCCCTGAAACTTTTCTATAGCATGGGATGCAATAGACTCGGCGATTAAAAAATCCGTAGAAAGTGGAGCGTGCGGCCCATGTTGCTCTGTACTCCCAACGGGGAGAATCACTACATCGGGTTTTAATTTTCCTACGTCATAGGAGGTTGCCTGGGATAGGTTCATATACACACAAGGGTGCCATAGGCCTTGTAATCAACGGTGGAGGTTTATACGGGATTTGAAATTTACAGAGTATCCTGAGTTGAATCGTTGGACCAAAGATCAAAATATACCCCTCGTTTGTTTAATAATTCTTGATGAGTTCCGCGTTCTGATATGGATCCATTTTGTAGTACAATTATGTTAGTAGAATCTTGTATAGTGGACAAACGATGTGCTATTGATAATATTGTTTTTTTGGAGTGGTATTTTTTTATAAAGGACAATATCAAATGTTCTGTAGGTGTATCTACATCACTGGTTGCTTCGTCGAAAACAAATATGGGAGGGTCTTTTAAAATAGCCCTTGCAATGGAAATTCTTTGCCTCTGACCACCGGATAATTTAATTCCGCGTTCTCCGACTATCGTGTCATATCCATTAGGAAGATTGGTTATGAATTCATGAGCCTCTGCAGCTTTGGATGCTTTTATAACCTCATTCGAAGATGAATTGAAAGACCCATACTGGATGTTTTCTTTTACAGACCCATGGAATAAAAATATATCTTGACCTATATATCCAATTTGATCACGTAAGCTTTTTAGAGAAACTTTTTTGATATCGATTTCATCAATAGTTATTGAACCAGAGTTAACATCATAAAGTCTCAATAATAAACGCAAGAGGGTTGATTTTCCAGCCCCACTATAACCAACAATTGCCAAAGATTCACCTTTAGTGACAGAAAAAGAGATGTCTGAAATAGTATTTTCTTTTGAATATCCAAATGAAACGTTATTATATGAAATACTTCCAGAAGTTATTTCTAGCTGTTTTTTGGGAGACTGTTCAGAGATCATATCTTTGTTATCCATTAAATCAAATATCCTAACGGCAGATGCTTTTGCACGTTGATACATATTGATTGTTTGGCCAAAATGCCCTATGGGAGAAACTAACTGTTGATTGAGTAATATGAATGTAACAAATTCTCCTGCATATAATGGATGAGACGATATCCAGAAAAGTTCTCCAGAAATAACCCAATATCCTCCTATTAAAAAAGTTGTGGTGAACCCAATTCCAGAAAGAGCCCACAGAATTGGGAAAAATTTAATTCGTTCCTCTATAGAATCCCAATTAGAATTATAATAATTTAAAGAAGTAGAAGAAACACGATTGGACTCATAAGTTTCTGTGTTGTATAGTTTAATTAGCTGAATCGCATTT
>CAWVSO010000112.1:0-3034 GCA_963932585.1 uncultured euryarchaeote | reverse complement strand
CAGATGCTTATGGAATAGTTTCAGGCAACCCAGGTGTTTGTATTGCTACATCGGGTCCGGGAGCGACTAATTTGATTACTGGTTTGGCAGATGCTAGTATGGATTCGGATCCGGTATTAGCACTTACGGGGCAAGTACCTACAGGATTTGTAGGAAATGATGCATTCCAAGAATGCGACACTATAGGGGTATCTACTCCTGTGACAAAGGCTAATTTTTTCGCCACAGATGCCAATACCGTTGGCGACGTTGTTTCACTAGCATTTTTGCTTGCCAATGTGGGGAGACAGGGTCCAACATTGGTAGATTTGCCGAAAGATGTCACAGGCAGTAAGACAGATTGGGAATTTAGCACCCCAGAGATCCCAGATCACATACGGATACCAGATCGTGCAGATCAGAAAATAGTTGAATCTGCAGCCATGGAACTGTCAAATGCCGAAAGGCCAGTGATTTTATCAGGAGGAGGAGTTATTAAAGGGAATGCGTCTGAAGAACTTCTTGAATTTGTAGATTTATATGAAATACCTGTTGTAACTACGATGCCAGGGATCGGATCGTTTCCAGAAAATCATGAGCTATCCCTTAAAACTGGAGGGATGCATGGAACAGGGTATGCGAACATGGCGCTTACACATTGCGACGTTATGCTTGCTATAGGGACTAGATTTGATGATCGTTTGACAGGAGGAGTTGATACTTTTGCACCTATGGCAAAGGTAATTCACATAGATATCGATCCCGCGGAAATATCAAAAAACATACATGCAGATTATGAGCTGTTAGGTGATGCTGCTACAGTGATCAAACAAATGAATAAATCCATGTCCTCGAATCTAAATTCTACAGAATGGTTAGAAAAAATTCAAGAATGGAAGACAGAATATTCTATGGATTATGGAGATATTGTAAGTGATGGAAAACCTAGACCGCAGCATATTATAGAAGAGTTGTGTAAAGCTACACCGGAAGACACCATAGTCACTACAGGAGTTGGACAGCATCAAATGTGGGCAATGTTGTATTGGACATATACAAAGCCAAGAACATGGGTCTCATCTCATGGATTGGGGACGATGGGTTATGGACTTCCTGCAGCAATAGGTGCGCGGTTTGCAGCTAGAGACGATCAGAAGGTTGTGTGCATAGATGGCGATGGGTCATTTTTAATGACTTTGCAAGAATTATCTGTTGCAGTTAGAGAAGAATTGGACATAACAGTCGTGGTTTTAAATAATGCAGGAATAGGCATGGTTAGACAATGGCAAGATGCATTTTATAGCAATAGAAGAATGGCATCTGAGTATCCATGGATACCCGATTTTGCAGAGATTGCGAATGCATTTGGTGCCAAGGGGTTTCATCTAGAAAGAATTGAAGATGTTAAAAAAGTAATAAATGCTGCATTGGAATACAAAGGCCCATCAGTGATCGATGCTAGAATTGATTCTTCGGAGAATGTATTCCCAATGGTACCTAGCGGCGGTGCTAATGGATTATTTGCTTTGAAAGAGGAGCATTTAGGGGAATTATGAAAGATAAAGAAAATAAAGGAGGTCTGTCGGGACCAGCACCTAGTGAAAGGCCCCATCCAACTGAAAGAAGAAATAAAGAAGGCATAAGAATCGAATTGAACGATCCTACAGAGCTCCCAAAGAGAATTACAACTTTTTCTGCATTGGTTAAGCATGAACCGGGCGTATTATCTAAAGTTTCAGGTTTGTTTGCCCGCCGTCGATTTAATATTGAAAGTCTCACAGTAGGGGCAACTGAGAATATCAACAATGCTAGGATAACTATAGTAGTAGATGAAAATGAAACGGGGATAATTCAAGTGAAAAAACAACTAGCCAAACTATTCCCTGTTTTATCTGTGAAAGAATTGAGTAATACTGCAGTTGAACGGGAATTGTGTCTCATAAAAATTAAAGAAGGTCATGAGAAAGAAAATATTGAAAATATGGTGTCCGAATATGGATTAAAAATGATAGACTCAAGCCAGAAAATCATAACAATCGAGATCACAGGAGATAGACTTGAGATAGACATGATGATCGAAAAGTTTGATCAGTTTGAGATCAAAGAAATTGCACGCACAGGAATAGCTGCACTAGAAAGAGGTTCAAAGAAAACAACATGAACGAAGAAAAATTCACCACAAACGTATATTACGAGAAAGATGCAGATAGAACATATATAGATAACAAAATAGTTGCCGTGATAGGGTATGGAAGTCAAGGACATGCTCATGCACGTAACCTTCATGATAGCGGGATTAATGTGATAGTGGGTTTGCAAAGAGAATCGACTTCATGGGATAAAGTCAAACAAGACGGTTTGAAGGTTGACATACCGGTTGAAGCGACTAGAAAGGCAGATATAATCATGATTCTAGTTCCAGATACGGCTGCTTCATTGGTGTATAAAGAAATAGAGCCAGGGATAGAAGAGGGCAATACACTGATGTTTGCTCATGGTTTTAATATTCATTATGATCAGGTTGAGCCTCCAGCAAATATTGATGTATCCATGATAGCACCTAAAAGTCCAGGAAATCTTGTCAGAAGAAACTATGTTAAAGATCAAGGGACTCCAGCACTGTTGGCTATTTACCAGGATTATACAGGAGAAGCCAAGGAAGTTGCATTGGCATATGCAGAAGGCATTGGGTGCGCAAGGGCAGGGGTTGTTGAGACTTCATTTCAAGAAGAGGTTGAGTCAGATTTATTTGGAGAACAAGTTATATTATGCGGAGGGGTGACTAGCTTGATGAGAATGAGTTTTGAAACTTTGGTTGAGGGAGGATATGCCCCTGAAATGGCATATTTTGAATGCCTTAATGAATTGAAATTGATTGTAGATTTGATATATGAAGGTGGTTTAATGAAGATGTGGACTGATGTTTCGGATACAGCAGAGTATGGAGGATTGACAAGAGGACCCATGGTTGTTGATGAACGTGTGAAAGAAAATATGGCAGTGGTGTTAAAAGAAATACAAGATGGAACATTTGCAAGAGAGTGGATTGCAGAAG
>CAWVSO010000111.1:0-3089 GCA_963932585.1 uncultured euryarchaeote | reverse complement strand
TGCTTTTCCTGTAACTTTTACAGGCCCATCTTCCCTTAAAATACTTTGACCTACACCGTGAGTTTGTGACGAGTTATTGTCCATATTTTCTGAACCTCCTTAGTTTCCCTCTTTGTTTAGTAATGTGGCGGCTTCTTTGACTCCGTCTATGATAGCTAAGTAACCAGTACATCGGCATATGTTCCCATGTAAAGAATCTCGTATTTGTTCTTCAGATGGATTTGGATTTTCATCCAGGAGAGCTGCCGTTGACATAAGAAATCCAGGAGTACAAAATCCGCACTGAAAAGAGAAATTGTTGATGAATGCTTCCTGAAGAGGAGATAAAGATCCGTTCGAAGAAAGTCCTTCTACAGTAGATATGTTCGAACCGGATGCTTGACCAGCTATATGGAGACAGGATTTTCGGGCTTCGCCGTTAAATCTTATTGTGCATGCACCACAAATTCCAGTGGAACAAGATTGTTTTACACTTTTATATCCCAATACATCGTGCAATACATCAGCTAGAGGCATGGATGGATCTAGATTTACTTCGTGGTTTGTTTCGTTCACGTTAAAATTTAAAATCATGATAGCTGTCCTCTGGCAGTTTTTAAAGCGTTTTTTGTCAGTACACCAACCATTGCTGAACGGTATGCAATAGAGATTAAAGGATCATCGCAAACGAGAATTTCCTCTTGTGCAATTTCACTTGCATTGGATAAATCGTATTCCGACAATTGAGTGCCGATGAGAGAGTTCATTGCTTTCTTGGCTATTAATGGAGTATCCCACACGCCCGCCACAGCTATATCGGCTCTACTGCACTCGCCATTTGAAATTGCCAATAAAACAGCTACGTTGACAATTGCACGATCATTTTTTCTATAAGCTAACTTTTCAAACCCGTATCCAATGCTTTCTTGGATGGGTATTGTGATTGAAGTGATAATCTCATCGGGTTCGATTGCACTCTGGTAGTAATCAATAAAAAAACCATCTCTTGCAGAGTAATCAGTTGATCCTGTTTCAGATTGTGCATGAATTATTGCATTTGTTGCCATTAAAACTGGAGGATAGTCTGCAGTAGGATCGGCATATGCACATGCACCGCCAATTGTACCTGCATTTCTTATTTGGACATCTGCTATTTGTTCCGCGGCTGTTGAAAGCAAGGGCAAATGTTCTTGGACTATAGGAGAGGTTTCAATGGAACGGTGGGTTGTTAATGCCCCTATTTTAAGAAACCCATCTTCATAGGAAATCCCACTCAATTCTGGAATGTGCGCTAAATCAATGACTGTGTCGAACGATACAATACCTTCCTTTGAAAGAAGCCCTAAAGATTGGCATCCGGACAATAAAATTGCATCTGGATTCTCTGACAAAATATCAAATGCATTTTTAAGAGAGTCTGGACGGTGATACTTAGTCTCAGAAATCATATGATATAGGTACTTTTTGAAAGAGATATAAAGTTATGGAAATTAAGGAAGAACTTAAGCTGAAAATAAAATATCTAAATCCGATCTATTTATTCCAGCCATCAATATAAGAGGCTAGATCTATGTCTTTCCATGCTTCAGGAGGTTCAGGGCGTTTTGGCCATTGTGTTGTAACGGGTTTTGTTGCATTAACCCCAAATTTAGTGTCCAAAGTGTCAGGATTTGGAAGATACGCCACATCCACAATTTCATCGTCGAAATTGGTCCTTCTTATCTCTAGTTGGTCGGCAGTATACGTCGAGGGGACTAGGGGATCGGCAAATGAATGAGGTATAATGACTGCATCTCGATCCATATGAGTACGAGACCAAAGTGCCCACAATACCTCTTCGTCGTTGAAAATGTCGATGTCGTTGTCGACTACGATTACATTTTTCAAGAAATGATCAGCTGCTAGACCTGCAAGAACAGCATATTTTCCCTCGCCGTCTACTTCTTTGTTGATTGAAATGAATCCAGTGAACCTGCAACACCCATGCATAGGCATCCTCACTTCGTGTACTCGGGAAACCCGATTGACACGCTCATATAGTTGCCTTTCCACTCCGAGAACGCCACATAAATTATGATCAGGGTGAGCTGCAAAAATAGTTTCATGAATAGGATTGTTCCGGTGACAAATTGCAGTTACTTCTATGACACGGTTGTTCCTACTAGGCCCATATGTCCATGGATATTCTCCAAATGGCCCCTCTGTTCTGAGAACGTTTGGAAGAATTTTTCCTTCGATTACAAACTCAGAGTTTGCAGGAACTTGTAAATCTACAGTCTCGCACTGTACTGTTTTCATTGGTTCACCTACAGCTTCATTTATTAGACCGCTTATGGCATCTAATTCATCTGCTTCTCGATCGATTCTAGTTGTAGATCCGATAGTTATATAAGGATGAGTTCCAACAGTTATTGCAATTTCTAAAGGTTTGTTAGTTGATTCTGCATTACGCATTAAATGCGCTAGGTGTTGTCCCGCGCCCGCATATACACCCAATAGATTTTTTTCATGTAATTGGTGACGATAAATTCCAGCATTGTAAGTTTGAGTTTCTTCGTCGAAAACCCATAGAATTCCGGCATCTATGTAAAGACCGTTATCAAGTTCATTATGTTTCACTAAAGGAAGTTCTGTTAAGTCTACATCACTCCCAGTTTTTATATTTTGTTTGACAGGTGCATCTTTGTTATCGATTAAAATTGGCTTTGCAGGTTTGTTTGTTAGTTCTATGTAACGCTCAAGTAATTTTCGAGGTTCAACATTGGGGGATTCGAGACCATAAGCAAGTTTGGTTCGGGTCGCGTGAACATTGGTAACTAGCTTGTGAGAACTTCCAAGGACATTGTTAAAAAGTAATAAAGGATACTCTCCTTCGCTTTGGAGTTTTCGTGCTATTGAAGTTGCTTCCCAAGTGGGGTCAACCTCCCTATCTATCACGACTATTTCTGATGGGGCGTTATTGGAAAGGTTTTCTATAAAATCTCTTAGATCTCGTGGCATATGAAATATTATTGAAGATATGGAGTTAACTAAGTGTCGATTTATAGAAATTTAACAAAATACGAGTATAGAAATAATAAGCTTGAGTGAATGCATAACACAAGATAGAA
>CAWVSO010000110.1:0-3090 GCA_963932585.1 uncultured euryarchaeote | reverse complement strand
TATGGAAGCCGGATTTACAACCTTAGAATCGATAGCAAACGCTGAAGAATCCGATCTCACAAATTTACCTGGGGTAAGTGCTTCTTCTTCAAATCAACTGAAATATGCAGCAAAATTGTTGCTAGATGAAACCAAATCATAGAACTATGAAATACGAAAACAAAAGAAAGATGTTTAAATATGTCCATTCGAAAACTAACTCAATATAATGTCTAACGGAAAGTACGCAGCACGCAAATTAAAAAAAGATCGCCAAAAACGACGATGGTCCAAACCAACATACGCAAGACGCACAAAAGGCCTAGTCAAAAAATCTGATCCGCTAGAAGGTGCCCCACAAGGCCGGGGGATTGTATTAGAAAAAGTAGGAATAGAAGCCAAACAACCAAATTCTGCAATTCGCAAATGTGTCCGTGTGCAACTAATTAAAAACGGCAAACAAGTAACAGCATTTTGTCCTGGTGACGCTGCTATATCTTTCATAGATGAGCACGATGAGGTTCTAATTGCTGGAATTGGAGGTGCAACCGGGCGTACTATGGGGGATCTTTCTGGAGTCAATTACAAAGTAGAGCAAGTAAACGGTGTAAGTCTACTCGAAATGGTTCGAGGAACTAAGGAGAAACCAGTGCGTTAATAATGGTCGAAGAATCAACTCAATCCAACACTCAAGAAGAAAATGCATCGCCTCTAATCTTAGCTGATTTATTTGGAAAATGGAGTCTCACGGATATTGAATATAGAGATATTGGACTACAACGTTACATAGTTCTATCGCCATATTCTGATACTCGAGGAAAGCATTCTTCAAAGCAATTCCAGAAATCTGAAATCAGTTCTATAGAACGATTAACCAATCGCATCATGACCACTGGAAGGAACACTGGAAAGAAACAAAAGGCATCTCAAATACTTAGGGATGCTTTCGATTTAATTCACGATCGCACTGAAGAAAATCCAGTCCAAATTTTTGTTAGGGCCGTAGAAAACGCCGCCCCTCGTGAAGAAACTGTAAGATTAAAATATGGCGGAATCTCAGTCCCAAAAGCTGTCGATGTATCGCCCCAGCGCCGTGTTGACCTTGCAATTAAATTCCTCGCTGAAGGTACTAAAAGTGCATCTTTTAAGAAAAAAACAGCAGCTCACAGAGCTTTGGCCACTCAATTAATCGCAGCATCTGAATACGATGCATCTACATATGCAATACGGAACAAAGAAGAAAAAGAACGAGTTGCTGCTGCAGCGCGTTAACTATTTCTTTACTTTAGTTTTTCCCATTCTATAAATTTTTCGAGCTCATTTTTTCGATAGATAATCTGTTTTATTTCTTCATCTCGAAACAGTACCCTTTTCAGAGATCTTTTAGGTGAATCTATACCGCATGCCGGAATCCAGTATGGTTTCATCTTCATAACCCTTTTCAGCACTCCAATTTCAATAGATATTCAATGGGCAGACGTAAAAAAATAGTTGAGCAGTGCGAGAAATTAATGGACAAGCCATCTCAGATCCGAAATATGGCCATAGCAGCGCATATTGACCATGGTAAAACTACTCTTTCAGACAACCTTTTAGCCGGTGCTGGAATGATATCAAAAGATCTAGCGGGCAAACAACTCGCCATGGATACGCACGAAGATGAGCAAGAACGCGGAATAACAATTAACGCCGCAAATGTTTCCATGACACATAAGTACAAAGGCACAGATTATTTAATAAATTTAATCGATACTCCTGGACATGTAGACTTTGGCGGCGATGTCACTAGAGCGATGAGGGCAGTTGATGGGGCACTTGTAGTTGTAGATGCCGTAGAAGGTGCAATGCCTCAAACAGAAACAGTTCTTAGGCAAGCGTTAAGAGAGGGTGTTAAACCAGCTTTATTTATAAATAAAGTAGATCGTTTAATAAACGAACTTCGAGAAGGTCCTCAAGAAATGCAAGAACGTCTAGAAGTCGTAATTAATTCTGTAAATGAAATCATAAGAGGACTAGCACCAGAAAAATACGCCAATGAAGGTTGGCAACTCTCAGTTCAAGGCGGAACTGTAGCTTTTGGTTCTGCACTCTATAATTGGGCGGTTTCCTTGCCATCAATGCAAGAAACTGGGATATCATTTTCTCAAATAATTGAATACAATAATAGCGGCGATTTATCTGTATTAAAAGAACAGTCACCACTATCCGATGTTGTACTTAATATGGTGGCAGAACATTTCCCAAGTCCATTAGATGCCCAACCAGCTCGTATAGACCGAATCTGGAAAGGAGATAAAACAACTGATATCTCCAATCAAATGAAAACTGTAGATCGTAGTGGTGAGGTTGTTTTAATGGTGACTGATATCAGTATAGATCCCCATGCAGGAGAAATAGCAACTGGGCGTTTATTTTCTGGAACCATTGAACGTGGACAAGAACTCTATGTTTCCGGAACCGCAGGAAAAAACAGAGTGCAATCGGTAGGTATTTTCATGGGTGGAGACCGGGAAGAGGTTTCAGTTGTGTCTGCTGGAAACATAGCTGCTGTAACTGGGCTAAAAGACGCGATAGCAGGTTCAACTGTAACTGCCATAGAAATGATGGCTTTCGAATCTATAGATCACATTTCTGAACCTGTAATCACTCAATCAATAGAGGCAAATTCTATGGACGATCTCCCCAAATTGATACGCGTTCTTCAGCAAGTTTCCAAAGAAGATCCCACTTTGAAAATAACTATAAACGAATCAACAGGGGAACATTTGATCTCGGGACAAGGGGAACTTCATTTAGAAATCATAATGAACCGCATTGAACGTAATCACGGAGTAAAAGTGACATCTGGTCAACCAATTGTCGTTTATCGTGAATCTCCCCGGAGACTTTCTAGAGAAGTTGAAGGGAAATCACCAAATCGCCATAATAGGTTCTATGTCACAGTCGAATTACTCTCAGATTCTATAATCGAAAAATTAAAATTAAATGAAATTTCCATGGATCTCCCGGAACTCGAACGTAGGGAATTACTCATGGAGCTAGGTATGGATAAAGCAACAGCTCAAAAAGTCAAAACCATCATTGGACCAAATATAGTCGTAGATAACACCA
>CAWVSO010000109.1:0-3138 GCA_963932585.1 uncultured euryarchaeote | reverse complement strand
CAGATAAACTGCTAACTGGGCACAATCTCGATGATGAATCTCAAACAGCTATGATGAATTTTCTATCTGGGGATGTTAGAAAAATGGCAAAACATTTCGAAGCTTCACTAGCGCCATTTCATCAACGCGGAACCACCGAATTCATTCCACGAGCCAAACCCCTTCGGGATATTCCAGAAAAAGAAGTAGCTCTATATGCCCATTTAATGAAGATCCCATTTTATATGGGAGATTGCCCATATGCACCCACTTCTTTTCGCGGAACCGTTAGGGATCTGATATTGAGTCTCGAAGATAATCATCCCGGAACTCGTCATTCTATCATGTCAGGTTATGAAGAACTTGCATCTATGGCATCGAAAAATAGCACCTTGAAAGAAGAATTAAAATTGCAATATTGTATAAATTGTGGTTCTCCAACCACTCAAAAAATTTGTCAGAAATGTGTTTTTATCGAAGCTATGAAAAAGACCTAACGAATAACGTCAAGCCCATTAATTTGCTCTACTTCTCGTTTTCCACCATCAGACCAACGAGAATCTCCATCCGCCAATCCTCTAATGGGTGCATTTTGCATTTGAGCCGAAGGCCCTAGAACTTGTGCACTTTGAACGCCTGTCATAATAGCTAACACTCGAACTTTTCCTTTGAATTCATCTTCAACTCGGGCACCCCAAATAACATTTGCAGTTGGATCAAGTCTTTCTGTAATATTATTCGCAATACCTTCTGCTTCTTTCAAAGTTAAATCTGGACCTCCAGTTATGTGAACTAGTGCCCCAGAAGCTCCTCTGTAGTCAACATCTAACAATGGGTGATTCATAGCATCTCGAACAACTTCTTCAGTTTTATTTTTATCTGCAGTTTCACCAACAAGCATCACAGCCACGCCGCCTGCTGACATTACTGCAGCCATATCTGCATAATCAAGATTAATCAGTGATGGCTGAGTTATTGTTTCTGCTATTCCTTTAACTGTCTCTGCAATAATCTGGTCCATAACTGAGAATGCCTTTCCAATTGGTAAATTGGGGACGTAGTCAAGAAGTCTATTATTGTCTAACACGATTATAGAATCTGCAGTTTCGCGTAATGCTTCTAAACCTTCTTCAGCTTTGATCGTTCTTGCACGTTCAATCTGAAATGGTGTCGATACCATTCCAATAACAATGGCTCCTTGTTCTTTTGCTATTTTACACACTACTGGGGCTGAACCTGTTCCTGTTCCTCCTCCCATTCCTGCAGTTACAAATACTAGATCTGCACCGCCCAGAACTTCTTTTATAGTTCCTGCAGCGGCTTCAGTCGCCCTTTCTCCCATACTTGGATCTCCGCCTGCACCCAATCCATTTGTAAGAGATTTACCTACGAGAATTTTGGTATCGGCTTCTATCATTTTCAGATGCTGTTTATCTGTATTTATTGCAATAGTTTCTGCGCCGTGTATACCTATGTTATACAATCTATTAATTGTGTTATTGCCTGCACCACCACAACCAACAACTACTATGCGTGGTTCGCCAAAATCATCTTCTCTGTGGTATGATTTCTTTGCTCTTTCTTTTTCTTCATTTTGTAATGCTTCTTGTACTATGTCTAACATTTTTATACCCTCACCCACGCACGTGGATCATTAAATTCATAATTCTGTTCATTTTCTTTTAACATTTCTCTAATGGCAGATCTAATTGCTTCGCTACGGTTAGGAAACTCTCCTTTCTGAACCAATTGCTCAACTTCTGCTATTTGCTGTTCTGGAATTCTAAGTGTTATTCGTTCCATTTTATATTTTCTCCCCATTGTAAGACGCCAAGTCATCAGGTGTATGACAGCTGTAGACGTTATGTGGACGCATTGTCCTTTTTACGTCTGTCCGTTAGCTAACATGCGTCTTACGTACTTTCTTCATGAACAAAGAAGTATATAAAGTTATCTATGAATTGTAGTACAAATGCATACAATTTCATAGTTTTAATTTTTTTGATGGAGCCTTTCTGAAAATATTTTTCATATGCTTATTGGAGTTTTTATAAAATTAATCGGCCTTATTCTAATCTTTTTTATAAAAATATTTCAAATTATTTTTAGTTTTTTATAAATATATCACTTTGTTTTTTCATTTCCATCATTTTTTTTGTATTACGTTATTTTCTTATATTTTGTATTACTTAGACAATTTGTATTGCAAATGCCTGTCTATCCTAAATTTACCCCTCAAAATCACCTTCTCACTTG
Source organism: uncultured euryarchaeote (assembly GCA_963932585.1). Taxonomy (GTDB): domain Archaea; phylum Halobacteriota; class Halobacteria; order Halobacteriales; family Hikarchaeaceae; genus Hikarchaeum. The sequence goes on along the minus strand of CAWVSO010000109.1, from coordinate 903 downwards.
TCATTTCCACGTACAAATGCGACATTAACCTCTCACTTACAATGACAATCGTTAAATTGTAAAAAACATCTATGTTTTAATATACCGCCCTTAGCTCAGTTTGGTAGAGCAGTCGACTGTAGATCGACATGTCCCCTGTTCAAATCGGGGAGGGCGGATTCAATTCATTAATTAAATGTCTTCCATTTCTATATATTACATAGCTCAATATTCTTAGTTTTTATAGCCGCAACAAACCGTAAACGATAAACTCCACACGGCAGTAACGTGACCGTTGCCGAGTTAGCCTAGCCCGGCCAAGGCGGTTGCCTCGAAAGCATCTGTCCAATAGGACACGGGAGTTCGAATCTCCCACTCGGCGTATTTATCATTCATTTTTCGGTATTTTATTTTAAATACTGATTCCGTAAAAATTTATAAGTATCTTCACTTGGCTTTTCTGTAGATTCTTTTATTTCGGGATGGCTCGCAGCATCATATGGATTTCCTTCCCAGGCAACTGCGCCTCCTCCCAAACTTGCAATCATCTGTAGCTTCGCAGCCCTCTCCAATATAAACAGACGGCTAACAGCTTCACCCACTGTGCGCCCCACTGTAACTACTCCGTGACCTCTTATCAAAAGACATGATGCATTTCCTAGACTTTCTGCAACTGCTTCACCTCGGGCAATTTCTACTGGTGCATTTGCTTCAATTAACCTTGGGCCTGCATCCATCACCGGAACATTTCCTAAACGAACTGCTCTAATCGACGCTGGTATTATGGATGCATTTGTCATACTTAGGGCAGTTGCATATAATGGATGCGCGTGAACACAACTCTTGACATCTTCTCGGGCATTAAATATACTAGTGTGTATTGTATCTTCTTCTGGAAGTTCTAAATTTTTAGGTTCTTGTTCT
>CAWVSO010000108.1:0-3143 GCA_963932585.1 uncultured euryarchaeote | reverse complement strand
TTCAAAACCAGTAATTGGGAGAGGGAAACAGAACAATTCAATTAGTTCTTCATTGACAACTTTATCCGTATTACACAGATATTCAGGTATCGCTATGTCTGCACCGCATAATATATTGTGCACAGGCCTGTTTGCATCAAATTGTTTGTTTTTTGCATCCTTTGTAGATTCTGTCACGAAATCATTTGCTGCCATTTTCACGCCTTTATCTACTAGCCATTGTGCCCCATCTTTAGAGAAACATGCACCTTCTTCAAATAAAGTTTCAATTTTTGGATTTTTTGCACGGTGGAAATATTTATCTACGTCTCCAGTTATCATAAGGAGCCGATCTCCTGGATTCACATCTCGCGATTCTAGTTCTAGAATCTCTGCAGTTATGTACTCTCCAGAATGATCACGTAGATCGACTATTTTTGCAGGACCTATAAGAATATCTAGTTCTATTTTATCTATAGTTCGACCCCCGCCTATGTAGTGGGCTGCCGCGTCCATATGAGTTCCAACATGCGTGCTTTGACTAAAGCTATGGACTGCTGCTGCATGTCCCTGTTCTATACTCAATATAGTCTCTGCTTTAAATGAATTCCCGCCCCCGGGGATTAAAATTGTATCGTCGTTGAGGGGAAGTGTTAGATCGTATAACATAACCTATGTGATGAAATGTTCTTAACCAAGATATATACTTCGAACGGCATCACTTAACAAAGATCTTTTTCCTACACAAATTTATTAATTTGTATGACCAAAGTTATAAAACCAAGTGGAATGCCAGATACAGTTTCCAGAGGCTATAGTCAAGCTAGAATCGACAATGATCAATTCAGGATATCGGGTATGGTTGGGCGGATAGGGAATTTTGAACCAGTTGGGCCAGATATGATTAGCCAGGCGAGGCAAGCCTTTTCGAACATAGAACGAATACTGTTAGACATGGGAAAGGGCTTAAATGATATTGCAAAGGTAACCAGTTATTTGATAGAGCCTAGAAAAAATATTAAAGATTATAGTAGTGTTTGGAAAGAAACTTTCACTGAGCCACCATTTCCATGCCACACATTAATAGGAGTATCTGAACTCGTACAAGAAGCGTATTTAGTAGAAATAGATGTGGAAATTGTTTAGTTAAGTTCGGGATCACGACAATTATCTACAAGCCATTCTAAACTAGGATCCATGATAGATAAAATGTTGTACCTTTCAACTCAAGATTTAATAGATTTGGCAGACCCTGTAGACTATGTCAATGCCACGCGTGAAGCATATAGGGAAAGGGGGTTTGGTGCACCTTCAAACGCACCGTCAGCGCTTGCGACAGAAGATCCAAAAACAGATTTGACAGGGTATATGTCTATGTTGCCAGAAATGGGTTACATGGGGTACTATGTGTATTCCGTAGGTGGGCCTGGGAGAGATGGCTGGTTCATCTGTCCATTGTGGGATATAAATACGGGAAAAATGGTTGCAATTTTGGACGGGTCTTATTGGAATCCTCTTAAAACCGGAGCGTCGAGTGCTGTTGCTTCTGAATTCCTATCTAGAGAGAACTCAAAAACGGTTGGAATAATTGGGACTAGTAGGGTGTCATATGGGGCATTGCAAACACTATCTGTTGTACGAGATATTAATGAAGTGAAAGTATATTCTAGAAAGTCACAAAACAGAGAATCATTTTCAACTACAATTGAAAATGAACTTGGTTTTGATGCCACTCCTGTTGATTCTAGTGATGAAGCAGTAGTGGATGTGGATATTCTTGTTACTGCCACGGTGGCATCAGATCCTGTTTTTGATGGGTCAAAACTAGAACCTGGAATACACGTAAATGCAATGGGTCAATCAGGACATGAAAGAGAACTTGACATAGAAGCAATTTGTAAAGCCGATAAATATGTTCCAGATCTCAGAGAACGTGTTTTTGCACATGGGGTCCAGGAACGTTTGAGAATGGCAGGTGGATTTCTTGCAGCTTATAATGCAGGCAGAATTGGAGAAAATCACATATATGCAGAAATAGGAGATATAGTTTCGGGGCGTATTCCTGGAAGAACTAATTCTGAAGAAATAACTATTTTTGATAGCACAGGGGTCGGTGTAGAAACTGTTGCTTGTGCGGTGATGTTGTATGAAAAAGCATTGGAGAAAGGTATTGGAAATGAGCTTCCAATAACATCTTATAAAAACGCCACTCCTGGAACAAAATAAATTCTGACTACCAATCGGTTGCTATGTAATCGGTGAATTCAAAAGACTCTTCCGCGGAAAAAAATTCTATCTCAGTCCCAACTCCTGCTTCAACTGCTTTTCTATATAGCAAATATCCACCTGAAACAGCTTCTGGCCCAGATCCTGTTGAATCAAATAAAGTTATTTCAGTGTCAGATTCTCTCCCAGGGAATTCGCCTGTTAGAATTTGACCTAGTTCTGCGTAATAATGCGAATCAAAATTTATGAACCCATGCTTTGCTGCATATATATAGGCCCCTTGAGAACGCAATGTTCTTGCTTTTAGATCAGAAACCCACTTTGATTTTTTAACTGTGACTTCGTCGACTTCTCGTTTGTCTGCTTCACTTCCTTGACCAACAGCATTTACATGGGCGCCTTCTTTCATTTTTGTCCCGTCAAAAACAGGATCTGTTGCTTTTGTTGCAGTGACAATTATATCTGCATTTGTAATCGCTTCATCGCTAGAATCAACAGAAATCACATCGCATTTGGTGAAATTTTGCATAGTTTTTGCAAAACTTTCACGGTGTTCTTTATTAGGTGAATATACATATGCACGTTCTATATCCCGAACATGTTCAATTGCAATTAGTTGTCCTTTCGATTGCTCCCCGCTGCCAATTAGAGCGACTACTGAAGAGTCATCTCGGGACAGAGCATCTACCCCCACTGCGCCTACTGCACCGGTTTTAATAGGATTCCAACTAGCGCCGTCTATTACAGCTAATGGTTCACCATTACTGCTATATAACTGATTTAGATACCACCCCGCGGTAGCAGAAGATGGGCACATAGTATACATGCCCATCACACCCGAATCTGGCATGCTGGCCCCATAACTTATAAGGCTAGCAGCTTTTCCAAATCGAGGTGTTGGTCCATGCGCACCATGGCCTGTGGATGCGAATTTCTGC
>CAWVSO010000107.1:0-3214 GCA_963932585.1 uncultured euryarchaeote | reverse complement strand
ATAGCGGAACGGATAGTAACTGAAAATTCACCATTTCCCTTTGCATCGAACCAACCTATTAAGCCACCATACCAGCCCCGATTGAATGGTTCGGTTGATCGAATTATTTTTTGAGCTTCGATCAATGGAGTGCCACTAATAGCAGGTGTTGGGTGGAGTGATTCTGCTATAGAGAGTATATGTTCATCGTGGTTCGAGTATGCACTCATTTCAGTCCAGAGATGTTGAACCGTTGTGAGTTTTTTTATTTTTTGAGGAGAGATATTTAAAGATTTTGTGAATGATTCTATTTTTGATTTTAAAGTTTGTACAACTAAAGAATGCTCATGTTGGTCTTTGGAGCTAGACATCAATTTTTGTGATAAAACGTCGTCGTCTATTGGAGTTTTCCCTCTAGAAGAAGAGCCTGCTAAGACTTCTGTTCGGATAGATTTGTCATTGTAAGATATCAATAATTCAGGTGTGGCACCAAAAATGGAAGTCCCATCCAACTGTTCAAATAGGAAATGGTAGCACCCAGGGTTTTGATCGCAAAGAGTTTGAAAAATGTTGATGGGGATACAAGGTAGTTTTAATGTTGCTTGCATGGATTGGGCAAGTACGACCTTTTCAATAGACTTGGATTCTATGGATTTTAAAACCTCATTTATTTGAGATATCCAGGAATCGTATTGAATTGAAGAGTCTAGCTGAGTTAATTGAGGTTTTATGGACGGGAATGTAGAAGTAATAAGTTTAGATTCGAGTTTTGATTTTATTGACAATAAAAATGATTCAAGTTTGGTTGGATTGGGATCGATAGTGTATTCGTTTACAGTTAATTTGAATCCAGATTTGGACTTAACAAGTTGTATTTTTGGCAATATGAAAAGTGCAGCAGGGAATGAATCCCAAGGTGGCGATTCTTGATGATCAGGGTCAAAAGAAAAACCTCCAAATAATTTTGGATGAGATAGAGTACCGTCTTGATTTTTTACATCGAGATTGGAAAATAAAGAAGTCGCTTCCATTTTGATTTTTTTGAAACGATTGTGTCCCGAGGCAGAAATGGTTTTGGCAGATCCAAATGAAACTGAAAGTGGATGATGTGGAGAACTCAATATGATCCTAGGGGCATCCATTTGATTGAAAATTGACATAAGTTCAATATTGGATATATCTATGCTTCTGCTAGTAAGAACTCCTTTTTCAATTTGAGTTGAAACGGAGGGATTTGGATCATCTTGTTGAATTGATACTGGCATGTATGTATTCGTCTCCTATTTAGTTCAAGATATTTCAAGCAGATATTTGGACCTTCCCAAATGGTACTAGTTATAAAATACATATTTAGATGAGATGGGACTTTCTAAGTCAGTGTCAGTCATACTCAAGGAATATTCTTATACAAATCAAGCGTTTAAGTTAACAGAATGCATAAAGATGAACTAATTCAATTGCACGAGCACCTATCAACGATAATGGATTATTTTGTACAACAAAATGAAATTGATTTTGAAGTATTTTCCCCATACGAAGCGCTTGATGTGAGTCCGGATCACATTCATAAATCTAAAAGCGAACACAAACATGCTGTTTTTGTATTGGGCCAAGCTCTTGCAGATGCCATGAGTGATTATGAGTTTTCAAACGCGGGGAGACTTTCTAAGAGGATGGGCGAGCTAGCAAGCGATGCCCTGAAGAGACTGTAAAAGATGGGATGGAAAGAAACGATAAAAAAATATGGGGTTCGTTTTTTTATATACTGGACTGCAGTCTGGGCAATTAATGGCATAATAATATTTTTTCTTCTAGAATATGGCTTGATAGGCGGTGCTGATGCCATCACATTTTTTAAATTGATCCACTTGGATTCTTTTGTATCCCTAGAATCTATTGACCCGACATTGGGCAATATGGTTCTTGCATATGTGATAAATGAAGTCCTAGAAATAGTTAGATTCCCAATTGTTGTATCTACGTTTATGATATTTAATCGCGAGATAAAAAGGTTGAAAAAAGACGTATGAAAAAAATACCGAGAATGGAAAAGGCAGAAGGGATAGAATTGCAAAAATATTTGCAAGTTTTATCAAATGTTATTTCTGAATGCCCAGATATAGAAATGAGAGTTTTATTTATAACGAAAATAGAATGTAAATTCAGAAAGAAAAACTGCATAGAATTAGAAGACATAATTATATCGTGGGAGCAATGTTTTGGTTCTGAAAAGGTGCCGAGTCTAGAGAAAGTTACTTCTGCATATTTATATGAAACAGGGTGTGGAAAGATAGATGATGAGATTGTTGAGAAACATGTTGAAATTTCAGAAATATTATTGAGAATGAAGAGAGAAAATTGAAAAAATACTATTGGGAAATGAACCGAAACTAATTTTAGATACTCGGGCCACAATATAATCTATGGATAATGGAATTCTCAAACGAATTGAATCTTGGGAATCCCGTTCTTTTTCTAATGGTGGTTTGAAACTAGAAGAACTATTGAGTAGCGGATTTTCCGGAATGATTGGGAGCGAGATGGAATGGATGTTTATTCTTAATGGGCGGATAATAGGATATCAAGGGGAGAAAATACAAGAATTTGGAAAAAAAGATAGTAATGTATACACTGCCCCTCACCCGGCCCTTCCAATTTTATTTTACATGCAGGTTTCAGAAAAAATTGGAGAGAGTATGCGGTACTACACAGGGGAGAAATCTATTGAAGAAATAGATTCGGCCCTGAAAGAAAATAAATTTACAGGATACATAGAATTGTCAGATGATGTATTAAGTGGAGATTATTACATCGTGTATCATGGAGGTAGGTCTATGGATGTTGCATTTATTGGGAATATGGATCGTTTGATCAGTGAAGAAGAGTCGCGTAGAAATATTAAATCTGAAATTGGAATTTATCAAGTTAATCGCGTGAATATCAAGCCAATAGATATAACCATAAAAGATCCAGAAAAAAAGAAAGCTGCAGAAGATGTCGTAGAGTCTAAAAATGATAAGTTGGAAAAAAAACATGCTGAAATAATAGAAAATAAAGAATTGCTTACCCAATCGAAGGGGATGGGAAATGATACCATTGAGACAGCAATAGAACTAGAGAAAGAGGAGAATAAATTCAAAAATGAAGCTGCTTGGAGAGCTTCAAGAGTAGTACCTTCGATAGATCCGCACAGGGATGGGAAAATGGTTGAGTTACTGAAGGAAAGTACTGAATG
>CAWVSO010000106.1:0-3220 GCA_963932585.1 uncultured euryarchaeote | reverse complement strand
ATTAATTATGAGCGTTGTTAGAACTCTTAAAATGGCCCACCCATTGATATCGAAAAGTGAAGCAGGTAGTGTTGTTTTGCTTACTGCAACGGCTGTTAAAGAAATCAATCCTAATTTGACACTTTCTAGCTCGATTAGACGCTCTACAATTGGACTTATGAAAGTACTCTCATTTGAATGGGCCCCTATAAGGATAAATGCAGTTTTACCAGGAGCACATGACACACCATTACTAACAGAACATGCACAAGGATCTGTTGATTCGGGGAAATATAGTTCGTTGTCAGAGGCACTTTTGGGTTGGGCAGATAATCCACTAAATAGAATTGGTGAGCCGCAAGAAATTGGAGATCTTGTTGCTTTTTTGTCTAGCCCTAGAGCTAGTTACATAACTGGCACATCGATTCCCGTTGATGGTGGGAGAATGCGTTGTACCTAAACGAAAGTTTCAACCACCCATCGTTCGTTTATCTTGCGTATGCCTAACAAAGTTCGGTATCTTCTTGCAGGAACTACTCCGTTGATTACGGTTGATTCTGGCGTGATTCCTCAAAGAGATCAATGGGTTAGAATTCACGGAGATGTTTACCAAGTATATAGTATTTTTTATGATTTAGACCACAAAGATAAGTCTTTGACAAATGTTTTGGTATGGCAACCAGATAAGCCAGATGCAGATTATCGCCTTCATCAGATGTTAAGCCAAACATTGAATTCTCAGAGAGAAGCTGTAATGGGCTACGATTATGAGAATAAAAAAGAAAAAAATGAAATTGAAGTCCGTGCTTTTGGACCATAATTTATTTAAATGTAGCAAAAATGACTATGGCAAGAGTTTATTCTCTTTAGATTGAGTTTTTATTTAGAAAAATTATGCAAATAGAAGGATCTTGGCCTGCAATTGTTACACCATATGATGAATCGGGAGATGTAAATTTAAAAGTTTTTGATGAATTGATTGATTTTCATGTTAAATATGGGTCTAATGGGATCTTAATAATGGGATCTACAGGAGAGTCTACTCAGCTTTCTCTTGATGAACGACGAGAGATTATAGCATATGCTGCAGAATATTCTCATAAAAAAATACCTATTTTTTTCGGGTGTACTTGTGCCACACTAGTAGGTACAATTGAGCTTGCACAATACGCAGAAGACGCGAATGCTTTTGGACTTGTATTGGTCGTTCCACCCTATGTGAAGCCACCTCAAGATGCTGTGTTGGATTTTTTTAAACGGGTTGCAGATAGTGTTTCTTTGCCGATTGCAATTTATAATAACCCCACCAGAGTGGGAGTGAATATCCCTCCAGAGACAATGATAGAATTGTCAAAAATAAAAAATATAGTTGCAGATAAAGAAGCAATTCCAAATGTTTCGCAGTTGCAAGAAATAAAAAATGAAACTGATGATGATTTTTCAATTTTATGCTGCGATTATCCAGGATATTCTCTTATACTGCCAACATTGGCTATGGGTGGTTCGGGCACTGCTAATGTGGCAGGAAATGTAGTTCCAGAAGAAATGGCTACATTATCAAAGCCATGGGAAACTTACGAGGATGTTGTGAAAGCTAGAGAAATATATGATGAGCTATTGCCCCTTCTAAAACTACTTTATTCAGTTAGCAATCCAGTACCAGTCAAAGCTGCAGTTAATCTATTAGGGTTCGAAGTTGGAGACCCCAGACCACCCCTGCCTAAATTTTCAGGAGACAGATTATCAGAAATGGAGGAGTTACTTCGAGAAGGCGGATATCTGGACAAATATTCCAAATAGTAGTTAGATACCGCCTATGTACATATTGTAGTGGTGAAGACTATCCGAATGAAATCAATCGATATAAATATGTAGAATGAATAATAACTATAAGGAAAAATATGTCTAACAATTATATTCACCCTGAAACTTTGGCCCTTCATGGAGGGTCGTATCGATCAGATCCTGCAACCGGTGCAGTGGCAGTTCCCATATACCAAACGACCGCTTTTGAATTTGAAAGTACAGAACATGCTGCGAATTTATTCGCCTTGTCTGAAGCTGGAAATATATATACCAGGATAATGAATCCGACCAATGCAGTTCTCGAGGAACGTGTCGCTGCACTAGAGGGCGGGGTTGCTGCTTTGGCTGTTGCTTCTGGACAAGCTGCAACAACGCTTTCTATCCTAAACGTGGCACAAGCAGGAGATAACATAGTTTCTTCGACAGATCTCTATGGAGGCACTTTTAACTTGTTTAATAATAGCTTTAGAAGTATAGGTATTGACGTGCGATTTGCAGATCCTAAAGATCCTGAAAATTTCCGCGAACTCACAGACGAGAAAACAAGAGCGTATTATGCGGAATCATTGCCCAATCCTAAATTGACTCCATTCCCAATAGAGGAAGTTGCCAACATAGGACTCGAATTCAATGTGCCTTTGATTGTTGACAATACCTCCGCCCCCATCACCTGCAAACCATTGGAACATGGCGCAGCGATTGTGGTGCATTCATTGACTAAGTGGATAGGTGGCCATGGGAATTCAATCGGTGGAATCATAGTAGATGGTGGAAATTTCGACTGGGGCAAAGACCCTGAGAGACAGCCCCTATTTAATACCCCATCGGGAAGTTATCATGGAGCGGTTTTCTCTGCATTTGGTGAAGTTGCCTTTATCAGTCGAGCAAGAGTTATTGGATTAAGAGATTTTGGAGCTGCACTATCACCTTTTAATGCGTATAATTTTATCCAGGGACTAGAAACATTGGCCCTCCGTGTTCGTGCTCATTTTTCTAATGCAGAAAAGGTTGCAGAATTCTTGAATAATCACTCTAAAATCACTAGTGTGACTTACCCAACTTTAAGTGAAGATGAAGAAATAAAACAGAGAGCTTCCAAGTATCTAAAACAAGGTTACGGATCGCTTATTGGGTTCGAACTTGAAGATGGAAAAGAAGCAGGTCAAAAATTTATAGATGCCCTCGAACTCTTTTATCTTGTTGCCAATATAGGCGATGCAAGAAGTCTTGCAATACACCCCGCCACAACAACCCACCAACAGCTATCTGAAGAAGATCAATTAAAGGCAGGAGTAACGCCAGGATATATTCGACTCTCGATCGGAATAGAGAATATAGAAGATATCATCGCAGATCTAGAACAGGCACTAGAACAGATATAAACATAATTAGAATAAAATGAGCCAGATTTTAAATGATATTTTAGTATTTTTTC
>CAWVSO010000105.1:0-3230 GCA_963932585.1 uncultured euryarchaeote | reverse complement strand
AATGGTGCCATCCATATCGAGTTTGTTCATATTCTTCCCGCAATAGGCCAATCGGGCGCCCAATTCTTAGTCAAACTCAAAATTAAATGGCATATTCTCCATCGAATAATTTATTATCATTCCTCTGAGCCAGTATTGGTTAATATTAATACCTATTTATTACTCTTATTACAGCTATCTTTAAGGTAATACCCGTTCACACACACATCATGGCGTCGAATTCCAGAAAAGTACAGAGGCTAGGTCCTTCCACCCTTGCAATAACTCTCCCTTCCGAATGGGTCCGCAAATTCAATATATCTAAAGGAGATGAATTATCCTTAACGCAATTAAAAAGCGGTGTTATGGCAGTTTCTCCTGAATCTTCCACTCAACACGAACCTACGGCAACGCTTCATGTATCTAACATGGATGCAAATTCAATAGAACGTGCCATTATAGCCCAATATGTTTTGGGACGCCGCGTAATTTACATAAATAATGCCACAACTCTTGATTCAGATGTGATAAATGCAGTTTATAGGGCAGAGACTCAGCTAATGGGTCTAGGTGTCGTAGAAGAGACCCCAAAAGCAATGGTGGTCAATTGCTCAGTGGACCCTTCTGATTTTAATTTAACAGATCTATTAACCCGTCTAGAGGTCACAGGACGCACCATGCGCGGGGAGGCAATAAATGCATTCTTGAGTTCTAATAAAGATCTCGCTCAACGTGCATTAAACAGAGAACGGCAAGCGAATAAAATTTTTATATTGTTATTGCGTTTAATCTATATATCTTATCAAAATCCCGTAGTGGCACATTCAGTAGGATTTGCAGATGTTTTTCCATTGATCAGCTACCGCTCGATTGCAAAGAATCTAGAACTCACTGCAGATGATTCTGAAGATATCGCAAATATTGTTCTGGAATTGCCGGCCGATCAAGTTTTTATAGACGAAGCTGTTTCCAGCTTATTGCTACAACTAATGGATAAAGTCGATGAACTAACTTATCAAGCAGTACAGTCAGTAGTGCATCTCGATTTTGAAATAACGGTCAAATGCCGTACTATTTTTTATGAAATTCAGGAACTAGAATCTCTAATTATACAAGAAATAACCTCTATGTCCAACATAGATTTATTACGCTTTAGAGAATTAATTCATAGTTTGACACGCTCTGCAGGTTATGCAATGAGGAATGTGGAAATAGCAACCAACCTCTCCTTAAACCAAAATTCTGCATACGTATCCATAGAATAACCTTAAAACCCAACCGAAAAACCTTTAATTAAACACAAACTGTTCTAGATTGTACATACGATGGCTCTAGAAGATGACAAAATACTCGAATATTTGCTCAATAATGTCTCCCATGGGTCTCAATATTTCCGTGCAAAATACATAGCAGAAGTACTTGGACTTTCTGCCAAACAAGTAGGTGCAAGGTTGGCACGCATGTCTAGTAATACAAACGGATTTCAAATAGAAAAATGGGGCCGTGGAAAGTCCACAACATGGAAAATAACCTTAGAATAGTCTCCTAATTCATTTTTTCAACCAATTTTTACCATTAGCCAAATCAATTGTAGAACTATTCCTTGAAGAAGGGCATTCATTTTCCAAAGGACAAGACTCACATTCTGGATGTCTAGCTTTACAAATCGCCCTTCCATGGGCAATCATTAAGTGGGTATACATTCGCCACTTATTTTTTGGAACTATTTCCATCAGTTCTCTTTCAATAGCATCTCTATTTCGTTTTTCTGTAAATCCCATTCGTCTAGAAAGTCGCATGACGTGTGTGTCTACCACAATCCCTTCAATCGCTCCATATCCATGCTGAAGAACAACATTACTAGTTTTTCTTCCAACTCCTGGCAGATTAAGAAGGTCTTCCATATTGTCTGGCACATTTCCATCATGCATTTCTAGTATATCCTTTGCAGTTTCTACAATCCATCTAGATTTTTGATTAAAATAAGTTATGGAGGATATATCTTTTGAAAATTCCCTTGAATCGACCTGGGCATATTCTTCTATTAATTTATATTTTTCAAAAAGTTTTTCAGTAACTTTGTTCACCCTCTCATCAGTACACTGCGCTGAAAGAATCACTGCAACTAGCAATTCAAAATTATTCGAATAATTCAAAGATATTTCTGCATCGGGATATGTGTCACTTAGAACAACTATGGTGTTTGAAACATATTTTTTCATATGTTTTATAGAACCTTTTGAATTCATGATTTCCACTTAAACCCTTATATTTTCTACTCGAATTTATCATTTCTGTCTCACATCCGTCATTTATAGTACAATCTTATAGTGGTATACAAACAACGCTAACGCTAAACCTTCCGCAAGTCAAACATAGTTATATGTCAAATGTAACAAAAGCCGTAACCAATCCTCTCGAAACGGTAGATGTTGGCGATAGAATAGCCCGGCGTGAAGACGGAGGTCTTGTAACTGGAAAAGCCCGCTACACAGATGATTTTTCAGCACCGGGAATGCTCTATGCTGCTATTTTAAGAAGCCAATTCGGACATGCAAAAATTTTATCGATCGACACTAGTGAAGCGAAATCACACGAAAATGTAGTCGCTGTTTATACAGCCACGGACGTCGAAAATTCAGGTGTACTTGGCGAAGTTCTTTCTCCAGTTGGTCTTTTAAATCCTGGTCCGGATTCTCCAATATCAATTCTAAAAGAACTATTTAAACCATTCCGTCCAATGCTGGCAAAAGATATAGTCCGTTATACAGGAGAAGGTGTGGCTGTGGTGGTAGCAAAAGATCGTTATTCTGCTTACGATGCTCTCGATTTGATCCAAGTAAAATATGAGTCTTTACCGGCCACCACTGGAGTTTCCAATTCCATCGCCGAAAATGCTCCTCAATTACATGAAGGCGCTCCTGGGAATATTTCCTATGATTGGGCAAATGGAAACTTAGAAGAAACCGAAGAAGCTTTTAAAAAATCCGATCATGTTGTGGATTTAGATATAGTTCTTCCTCGCTTAATTCCAAATGCAATTGAACCTCGTGTGGCTCTTGCAGATTACTCTACATCTTCTGGAAAATTATCTATTAAACTTTCAAGTCAAGGTGCATTTGGGCATAGAAATTATTTCTCAAAATCACTAGGAATTCCATTGCATAAAGTCCATGTTACAGTACCTGCGGTTGGTGGTGGATTTGGGTCCAAAAGTAAGTTCTATGCCGGAGAGCTGTTATGTGCTTGGT
>CAWVSO010000104.1:0-3368 GCA_963932585.1 uncultured euryarchaeote | reverse complement strand
CTCGTAATTGTTGATTTTAACCGCAGAAGCGATTTATTAAATCTTCTTGTAGATCGAGGATGGTATCCCGTTATTAATGGGCTTCACTATTCCTCTGAGGGGTATAAAACAATATCATTTGAATTAGTGGAACAAATGAATGGACCTCCTGATGTAATTGTTTTTCCCACCGGAATTGGAGATGGTTTATCGGGTATCTGGAATGGATTTAAAGTTCTACACCAACTTGATATAATCTCAACTTTACCACGCATTATCGGAGTCCAATCTCAAGAAAGACAACCATTGGTCCGTGCCCTGGCTACTAATTCAAAACATTCCATACCTGATAATGGTCCGATGCCACTAACAATCTCTACCTCTGGAACCATGACCGGAACCTATGCTATAGATGCAGTTCGAGAGTCTCGTGGTTGTGCGTATGCTATATCTCGAAATAATGTTGAACATTCTATTAAAGAAACGGCAAAAGATGGGCTTTTCGTAGAACCTGCAACTGCCTTAACAACTGCTTGTCTGAGATCAGCATACGAAGATGGGAACATAGATAAAGGAGAATCAATCGTTTGTATCTCCACTGGAACTGGGGTAAAATGGCCAATTGGAATAGGGTCAATTTTCTCTCCTGTACGTACAATCGAACCCACAATAGATTCTTTAAAAAAAGTCGTTCCTTTCGAACTATAACAACCGTATTTTATTCTTTTTTTCTTAAAATCTCAACATGGTGCATTTGTTCATGGTGCAGTGCAATTAACATACTTGAAAGAGATGCAAGAATGAGTATCTGCACACCCAATAAGATTCCAAAAACTGACACTATGGCCAATACTTCGTGCCCAATATGGTTCACGAACCATTCATAACCCACAACTCCGCCCATTGCCACCCCAAAAATTGTTGCCATACTTCCTATGTATATGATCAATTTATGTCGCGTTTTGATTATTTCAAGTCCATTTTTTTTCATCTGCATAACCTTACTACGTGTCCCTTTAGACTTATTCACTTCGATAATTTTCACTCATAAATCTTAATTTAAAAATACCGCATTTCAACATTAAACATTACTATTTAATTTTCAAACCATGTGTTTCTATAATACTTCTGGCAATATTGCGACAATGTAACGCTTAAAACACTCAAACTCTGACATAAATGCATGAACACAGACCCAAAAAACACCAAACCAAATGGTGGGTTCGATTTCGGTGCTTTTCCATCTCCTGAAACTGTGGATTTCGACGAATCTCTTATATTGACTCAATCTGTCGATACATCCGGGAGTAGCGGTGTACGTTTATACAAACTTGAGGATTCTCTATTTGCATTTACTTCATTTAGCCGCGACCCACATTCTGCCACTGGGTGGTCTGAAGTATTACTAGCAAAAGGCATGCTTACTTTCGTCCCGCCTTCATTTGATTTAGATTCTTTATCTCAATCTGTCGATGATGCAGGGCTATCATTCGAACATGGAAAATTATCTGAGCTCATTTCAAATTATAAAACCCAATGTATCTCCGTTCTAGAATCTGCCGTTTTAGATACTAATTCAAGACACGGTGCAGTTTTTCGTGGGTTCACGGTTTACGTTGAAGATTTTTCTTGGCCGTCTTCATTTTTATCTTCAATAGACACTCCAAAATCCGAACAATTAATTTCTTTATTACCTATATTGCTACGTTCTAGAATAGGACTAGATGAAGATTCTTGGATTCAAATGAGGGGGCACTACATGGTGCACTTACAGTTCGAAAAAGAATCTCCTTAATATTGTATAATTCTATCAATTTCTCTTGAAACGCGTTCGAAATACTCACTCGTCAATCCTCGATTGCGTTCGGAATACTTTTTCACATAGTCTTCCTAAACTTCATATCGCCCGCTTAGCTCAGCCTGGGAGAGCACTGCACTGAAGATGCAGCCGTCACTAGTTCAAATCTGGTAGCGGGCATACTAAACTAAACCACTTTAATACACGCAAAAACCAAGTGATTTTTTAATTATTCATTATATGAATCTCTATCTTCCATTTCCTCTCTAATAACCTTATTAAATCTCTCAGAGCCAATTTCATATACTGTATTCCCCTCTTGAGTTCTATGTTTTTCAATTCCGCATACTGAAATATCATCTATTCTAATTTCCCAGTCATCCATATATTTTGCATCTATCCCTATGAATAGGATCTTGCATTTTAATTCTCGTTCCAACTGCAAAACCAATGTATGTGTGTATGTTCCATCCTTAAATCTAGGTGGATCATATTCTGGAAGGTCCATTTCAAATTTTATAATTCGATTCTCAACCCACCAATCTGGAAAATCTTCGGTCAGATCTGCCATCACAAAGTCACTACTATTTTGTCATTTTCAGTCTTAACTGGATATGACGGGAGTTTGACTGATCTTCTCGACAAACATATCCCCGACGTAACGTCATACTCCCAACCATGCCATGGGCAATTCAATATCCGTTCTTCTTTCACCCAATTTAACCTGTATTCTAGTGTATTTCTATCAAATTCACCCTCGAACGTTCCAGTCAATGTCCCTTCACACCATGGGCCTCCTTGATGGGCGCACCAATTAGCAAATGCATAGTACTCTCCGTCCAAATAAAATATTCCAATTTCTCTTCCTTTTAACTCCACAAGAATCCTCTCCCCATCTGCTATTTCAGAAACGTTTGCGACTATGTGCTCACTCAAATTCCATACACCTCTCTAGCATTGGTTTCCAAGACCCTTTGACGATCTTTAGCAGGAATATTTGTTCTAAGAAATTTCTCTAACCCTTCTGGGTGATCGAAATCAAAATGTGGGTAGTCAGAAGAGAACATCATTCTATCAAAACCAATCACTTCCATTATTTTTCTCATATCTTCTTGGTTATTTGGTTCTCCAATTGGCTGTGTCGAAACATAGAATTGGTCTCTTATATATTCCTCGGGTGTTTTTTCTAGCAATGGTGTGTCAAACCTCCTAATTGAGTGTATTTTATTCAAGCGGTACATCATATACGGGAGCCATGTCACGCCACCTTCTAGGAATATAAATTTTAAATCTGGAAATTTCACGGGAACTCCGTGTTCAAAAAGGCTAGTCATAGTTAACATATGTGCATAAGGGTGTGTCAACACATGAACTGAAAAGAATGTTTCAAGGGCAGCATTTTGTCTAGGGAAATCTACAATGAATCCACTATCATATGCATGATATGATATTGGCAAGCCTTCATCTTCTGCAGCTTTATACACTACGTCATATCTTGGGTCCCCTAGCGGCGGATTTGGACCTGTATTGTCCATAAAAACCCCTATGTATTGTTTCTTAGCCAAATTTCTGTCAAAAAACCGATTTTTTT
>CAWVSO010000103.1:0-3579 GCA_963932585.1 uncultured euryarchaeote | reverse complement strand
TGGATATTTATTCGAGGAGTATCTCTGCCCATGTCAAATTTTATCATAGAATTTATTTTTGCACTGCTATTTTGCATGCCAATCGCCTATATTTTCCGTATGTTTTTCCCCGAATATACTTCCATCTTGGATGTTATTGGATCAATCCCTTATATATTCCTATTCCTGATAATCTTTTCACGAGATCTTTTTACAGCCAATATAGATGTAGCCCGAAGAATATTGGACCCCAATTTGCCAATTTCACCCACCATTATCATGGTCCATCTTCGTGTCAAATCTCCCCTGGCCATAACCACTGTAGCAAACAGCATCACTCTAACGCCTGGGACATTAACACTAGATTATGTAGAAGATTCTAATGCATTAATCGTCCATGTAATTGATTCAAATAACACCAAATCAATTCTTGATACCATTTATGTATGGGAAACTTATGCGTTAAATATTTTCCACGAATTGCCATCAAAAACTCCTCTCCATAAACTTTTTCTTAAACCACATGAGGTCATATAAATGTCTTTGAATATTTTACTCCCAACAATACTATTGCCTGCTATAATTCTCGTCTGCATGCTTACTTTATTTTGTGGGTATAGGGCATTTGTTGGTCCAACTATACCTGATAGGGTCATTGGATTGGATGCTATAGGTACAAATATAACTGCTATAGCTGTCTTATTGGCGTTTCTAACCGGTTTCGATCATTTTATTCTAATAGCTCTAGCTTTGGCTATCATTGGCTTCATAACCACAGTTGCAGCGGCAAATTATTTTTCTGAAACTGAGGTCATTCAATGAATATTTTAAACAACTTATTTTCAAGCGGGAACTTACTACCAGCACTACAAGAATTTTTTGTGATTTTATTCATTCTCATAGGGTGTTTTTTTCTATTTGTAGGTGCACTCGGACTCCTGCGCCTACCCGATGTTTACAACCGCCTACATGCAACAAGTAAATCAACTACACTGGGTGCTGCCTCAATTTTCTTTTCCGGATTTATCTATTTTGGATTTCAAGGAATGGGATTGACTTCTCTAGTAGGTGTGTTCTTTTTATTTTTAACTGCACCAACAGGAAGTCATATGATTTCCCGTGCAGCTCAGAAAATGGGAGTTGAATTTTTCGGAGACATCACGTGGCCGATAGAATCTGATATCAAACCTCTTAGTAAAAAACAACCCTCTAAAAAATAACCCCAATTTATTGATATTAGGCTTCCTAATTTTCAACTAATTTCTTTTGATATTTCATCTGCTATTGAAAGACCAACATCTCTTTTGAGGCCTTTTATTTCTATCACATTTTTTTCTCTCACAACTAATACTTCTGTATCCTCCAATCCTATCATTTCAGTATCATTTGCAACTACAAACGAAAGATTCACTCTTTTCAGCAGCTCCCGGGCATGCCCAATCATCACGTCTTGATTTTTTTCCATTTCAGCTTTAAACCCTACTATTAATAAATCTGGAAATTTTTCACGAACCACATCTATTAATTTAGGCTTTTTAAATAATCTCAATTCTATTTCTGTTTCTGTGGATTTGATCTTATTTTCTAATGCTTCCATGCCATAGTCTGCAATCGCCGCAACAGAAACAAGTCCATCAGCATTTTCTGCGAGTTTCAAAACACAGTCAATCATTTCTGCACTACTATCTACTTGGTATGTGTCCATATATGGAATTTCTCCTCCATTGTGTATCAGACTCACCTTGGCACCTTTTATATAACATCCTCTAGCAACACAGTATCCTGTTTTACCAGATGAAAGATTTGTTATAACTCTCACAGGGTCAATCCTCTCATAAGTCGAACCAGATGTCACTATTATATGTTTCCCCGAAAGAGGTTTTTTATCAATGGCCCTTTCAATTTCTGTAACTATGGTCTCCACATCTGCAACTTTAGCCTTTCCTTCTTCTATAATTGGGGGGACAAATTTAAGTCCCCATGATTCAAGACGCATCTGTGCTTCAATAATTCCTGGATGATTTGCCATTGGTTCATGCATCGCTGGGGCGACCACTATTGGGATCTTAGAGCCTATTGCGGTTGTCACACATGTAGTCACAGGGGTATCGTCAATAGACGCTGCCATTTTGCCAATAGTATTCGCCGTCGCCGGGACAATAACTAAAACATCTGCCCATCCATTAAATCCGCATAATTCTATATGCTCGACCGATCCTGTAATGTTTGTAACTACTGAATTCCCTGTTGCAAATTCGACAGACCATGGGTGAATTATCTTTGTCGCATTAGCTGTAATAATTCCTCTAACATTGGCACCCTGTCTCCTAAGCTCATGAATGATCTCTACAACTTTTACAGCTGCAATGCTGCCTGTGATCCCTATTGCAATGTTAGTTCCTTCAAGCATCTATTTTCTATATTTTACTTTCCATTTTAATAACAGTGGCGATAACGAATCTAGTGAATATTATATTTTTGATGTACAAAATCAAAATTTTTACCTCTTTGGCCACAATTCTCATTCAAATTGAACTTCCCTATGCCATTTCAGTGAATTCTTCTTTGCCAATACGAAGCGGAACAGCCTTACCCACTGCGTTTCAATCGAGCGAATAGGTAGCCAACCGTGCGCATTCTTATAATAGGGGCTGGACAGGTCGGATCAAGCATTGCAGAAAATCTGTCAGAATCTCATCAAGTGATCGTAATGGACATAGATCCTGCTCGAGTTTCAGATCTGACATACTCTTATGATGTTTTGGCTGTTTGCGGAGATGGAAATAATATTAAAAATCTAGAAGAAGTGGGTAAAATAGATCTATTTTTGGCATGCACAAACGACGACGAAAAAAATCTTATAGCCTGCGAATCTTCCAAAATAATCAGCGACGCGTTCACTGTCGCCCGTGTAAAAAACTCAATTTTATTCGAATCCTGGTCCCGTTCCAAAGGGAGTTTCGGAGTAGATTTCATGGCATGCTCAGGCAAGCTGACTTCTGAAGCAATAATAAAAATAGCCGGAATTCCTGCTGCACTCGACGCAGATTCTTTTGCAGATGGAAAAATTCAAATGGCAGAATTTGAAATCAATCCTAACAGTTTCATTTCAAATAAAACAGTACGTGAAGCTGATCAATTCAAATTACTAACATTTGCTGCTATAATCACTGAATCTGAAATTATCATACCCAATGGTTCTACTATGATTTTACCTGGGCATCGTATAGTGGTGATCGGGACTCCTGAAAGTGTCAAAAGTTTCTCAGTCCAATTGGAACCCGCATCAACAGAAACTCAAAACATAGTTCTGATTGGGGGAAGTCCAATCATGGCAGAAACTGCATCTCTTTTTTCTTCAATAAAAGCAAAAACAACCCTGATAACCTCTGAAAAAGACGTTTCTCTAGAATTGGCCAAAAAACTTCCCGATACTATGGTAATGTGCCATGACGTATCTGATATTAATTTCCTAGAATCCGAAAACATAAACAAATCCGATATAGTTGTTGTGCACTTATCATCTGATGAAGAAACTCTACTAGTGTCTTTATTAATCAAACAATTAGAGGTTCACCGCATCGTTTCCATAGTCAATTC
>CAWVSO010000102.1:0-3595 GCA_963932585.1 uncultured euryarchaeote | reverse complement strand
AATGATATAGCAAACACCCTAGCTGGAACACAGAGACAGATTTCAATAGCAGAGTTTTTTGAAAAGAACAAGCATATGCTGGGATTTGATTCTAAATCGAGAGCCATGGTAACTGCGGTGAAAGAAGCAGTAGATAATGCATTAGATGCTACTGAAGAGGCAGGATATTTACCAGATATATATGTAGAGATCCAAGAGACTGGAAAATACTACACAGTTACTATTGAAGATAATGGACCAGGGATTACTGAAAAACAGATTCCAAAAGTTTTTGGAAAGCTTCTATATGGATCTAGATTTCACAGTAGAGAGCAGTCTAGAGGGCAGCAGGGAATAGGCATTTCTTCTGTGGTATTGTATTCTCAAATGACCTCGGGGGAGCCAGTAGAAATAACCAGTAGAACAATTAGTCAGGAGGAAGCTCAGTATTTTGAACTGACCATCGATACTGAAAATAATGAACCTGAAATAGCAACTCATAAAACCAAAATGTGGGATCGCACCCATGGTACTAGAGTAGTGTTTAAGCTAGAAGCAGACATGAGATCTAGAAATCAATTACAAGAATATTTTAGATACACTGCGATTTCTAATCCACATGCAAGACTTGAATTAATTGAACCTAAAACACATTTGAAATTTGAAAGAAGTACAGAAGAAAAACCAAAAAAAACTGAGCCAATTCTGCCTCACCCCCATGGAATTCAGATTGGTTACTTAATAAAAATGTGTGGAAAGTCTAATTCAGATTCTATGAATAAGTTTCTCCAGCAGGAATTTTGTAACATAGGGAAAAAGACAGCAAATGACATAATAGATGGATTTAGAGATTTGCAATATGGAAGAGAACTTGAATGGAAAATACCATCACTAGGTGGCATAAATCAGGAACTTAAATTGGAATTTATGGGGAGAGAGTTAGAATTTTCTAAAAGTTCCATTGAAGCTGTTGGACTAATAAAAAATGAATTATTGAAAAGAAAACATGTTACGTATAATGTTTTTGAAAATATTTTTAATGAGAATCTAAACTCTGTTGAATATCCACCAGAAGAAAAATTAGATAAGAAATTTCAAGATATAATTTGGAGAATTATTTGGAATAGAATAAAAAGTTCACAAGATGATTCTCTATTTAAGATAGCAAATGATGCCACAGACTCTAGGAAAGATGAAGATGCTTTAAGAAAAGTGATAAGAGAAATGGTTAGATCGATGCAAAAGAAATCATCGAGGGGGAGAATAACGCAGGGGGAATTGGGAAATTGTATTGGAAGAGTAAATGAAAGTGGAGATGGGTCGGATCGAAATCAATTTGGAGAAATTTCAAGTAAAAAAATTATTGATAGTATTTGGGAAAATTTGGTCAAAGTAGACGACACAGTGCCCAAGATTTCTAAGTTGAGAAAGGATAAAAATGCCATGTCAGATCTTATCGATGCTATGCGATTGGTAGATGTTAGATCCCCATCGACTGATTGTTTATCCCCGATTGGGACAAACCACATAGAAGAGGGTTTAAAAAGAGAAACTGAATCTGAATTTTATTCCTCGAATAGCAGAGAGGCGATAGTATTTGGAGGAGACCCTATCGTAATTGAAGCTGGATTGGCATATGGAGGATCTATTGAGTTAGATAAATCTGCAGAAATAGTCAGATTTGCAAATAGAGTTCCACTCATATATCAGCAAAGTGGTTGTGCCATTACAAACGTGATCAAAGAGATTGATTGGAGAAATTATGGCCTAGAACAATCTAGAGGAAAAGGGATTCCAAGAGGACCCCTTATTTTAATGATCCACATAGCTTCGACTAATGTTCCTTTCACGAGTGAGTCCAAAGATGCAATAGCCAGAATCCCAATAATAGAAATGGAAATAGAGAGAGCCATTAGAGATATTGCAAGAAACCTTAAAACATATTTGAAAAAACGAGATGCATTTAACAAACAGCTGTTGAAAAATAATGTGATGACAGAAATAATTCCCAAAATTGCAGAGAAAGTTGCTTCGATCACTGAGAAAGAGACCCCCTCAATTGAATTGGTTTTATCTCGAATATTAGGTAATATTTCAGTTACAAGAGAAAGGTCTGGAGACATTGTGGAATTGACAATTAATAACTATACTGGCGGGAAAGTTGCATTGGAGATAACAGAAATGATTTCCAAAATACCGAAAAATGCATCTCAAGGAATTATTATTGATATGGAAAATGAATGGTTTTTGAAATGGTCCCCAAATATCAAAAAGAATGAATCCAAGATACTAACATATAATGTTGAAGAAGATGCCGTTATAGAGTTAGATATCATGGGAGCGGAGAAAGAAAATATTACGGTGAAAATATGAACTCTGAGGGGCGGAAAAAGCTTATAGAAATTGCAGAAAAATTTTATGAACAATTTCTAGAAGGAGAAGTTCCAGCTATGCAACTTCCAACAAGAAATAAATCCAACATAGTATATGATCCAGAAACAAAAGTGTGGGTTTATGGAGAAAAGAAAACGACTAGAAGTGCAGGTAACATAGGGGGAGCTAGAAAAATATTAAAGGCTGCATTTACTATCGAATTTTTAGCAGATCAGCTAAGTGAAAATAGGTCATCTACCTTGAGAGAATTGTATTATATATCTGAAAGTTGGAACGAAAAAGATGCCAAGTTTATGGCTCAAGATGAATCCAATCAACTAATTGAAGATCTTGAGATAGTGTCCGGAGTTAGAAGAGAAGAATTCCATATGCGTCCAGAAGAATCTGGTGCTACAGTCATAGGGCCACTTAAGATCAGAGAAAAGACCAGAAGAGGCGAAAGAGAGATCCATTGTCAAGAAGATGTGGGAGAGGGAGGTTATCAAATACCCAGCAATACTGATCGAATTGAATTTATAGAACATGATGCAGACTTTGTTATGGCCGTTGAGACAGGAGGAATGAGAGATAGACTAGTAGAAAATGGATTTGATGAAAAATATAATACTATTGTTGTTCATTTAAAAGGCCAGCCGGCAAGAGCTACACGGAGATTGATAAAAAGATTGAATGGGGAACTTAAACTTCCAGTGGTAGTTTTTACTGACGGAGATCCATGGAGTTATCGTATTTTTGGTTCTGTTGCATATGGATCTATTAAAAGTGCACACTTAAGCCCAGATCTAGCAACGCCTGAAGCACAATTTGTTGGGATTCAGCCAACAGACATAGTAGAATATGACTTACCCTCAGATCAGCTTTCAGATGCAGACATAAATGCCTTGAAAAGTGAACTTGAGGACCCAAGATTTCAAAGCGATTATTGGATTAATCAAATAGAATTACAGATAGAACTAGGAAAAAAGGCAGAGCAGCAATCATTGGCTTCTCGTGGTTTGGATTTTGTTACAGAGGAGTATCTTCCAAATAGACTGTCTCAGATGGGAATAATATAGTCATTAATGTAAGTATTGTAGAATAGATCTACGAATAAGCTGATAAAGTCGTATTTAGTCCTGATGTCCCGCAGTATGTGCACCCAAATGATCCAACTATATATCCTTGTCTGCATTTATGACATACTGCTTTTCTAGTTATCAATTTGACCCCCTGAATTATATAT